>QHWF01000463.1 GCA_003222455.1 Acidobacteriota bacterium | reverse complement strand
GGTGAGATAGTACCAGCGCGGGCGATCGGCGACGTCGGCAGTCCCGCTTCCATTCCCGCGCACATCGACCGCGTCCATAATCTCGCGGCCGCTGTCGCCGCTGCGAAAGATCACCTTCAAGCGGCCTGCGCCGCGAGGCGCTTCGTTCCGCGTCTGCCAGAGCACCCGAAAGCCGCCGGTGTCGCTGGTGAAGGTTTCCGTCTGGACGTTCCCGTGGCCGGTCCACGAGCCGACGCGCTTCCACCCGACGGTAGCCGATTTCGCGATTGTGGTTGCGCCGCGGTCGCAGCCGGGCAGCGGGAGCCCAAGAAGACACACCAGCGCCAGACACGCGCTGATTTGCCGCCGGGATGCGATCGCCAGCGGGACGCCATCCGAGTCATACCGATGGCACCACGGAGGACGCGGTAATTTCAAGATCTCCCGAGCGCCCATGCGAACGCTTCGCGGACAATCGGCGGCGAGACCGTGTGGCGTCCTTCGTACTCACGGTAGGTGACGTCGTAACCGAGCGTTTTCAATCGCGGCACAATCGTGCGGCTGGTGGCGTCGATCGGCATGACGCCATCCGCGGTTCCATGCGAGACGAAGATTTTCGGCTTGCCGCGCGCGGCCATCGGCTGCATGACCCCGGGCGACATCGCCACGATCCGGCTGAACTGGTCGCCGTAGGTGATGCCGAGCGACAATGCGTACGAGGCGCCGTCCGAGAAGCCGGCCACCGTCATCCGCTGCCGATCGACGTTGCACAGGCGTTGCACGCGGTCCACGGCGGCGGCAATGAACTCGACATCGGGGCCCCAGTTGCGGAGCACGCCGTCCCACGTGCGGTCGTCGCGCGAATCGGGCGCCACGACGATTACGCCGAAGTCGTCGGCGAACGGAAACATATAGGCCGTCGACAGCGCCGTGCCGCCGGCGCCGTGCAGCACAACCCATAACGGCCGCGCGCCGTCGGACGTGTAACCGCGTGGCACGTAGAACAGACCGTCGCGGTCCGCGTCGCCCAGTTCGAGCCGATGTTGACCGGCCTTGCCCGGATCGTCCCCGTCGAGGCCGCTCGAGCCGTGCGCGGCGGCCGCCCACGTCGTCCCGAGGACGCCGACGAACGATCGTCTCGTCATCAACATGGGGCCACTCTATCACCACGCCCGGTGGCGTTCACGACGATGGCCGCGCGGCGCAACGTATACTGGCGCTGGGCGTCAATTACATCATCTACGGGGTGACGCACTGAGCACGGCGAACGATCCCTTTCGCCAGATCACGTCCGCCGCCAAGCCGCCCTGCTCGATCAGATCGATCTCGTCGGCGAGTGGCACGTACACGTCTTCCTTCGCCCAGGCTGCGAGGAACGCATCGGCGTCCGCACGTCCGTAGGTCTTCTGCAGGTGCGCGCGCCACAGCTCCCGCTGCCGCCGGGCCAGCGTGCGATTGGTCGCCGGATGACAGTCGACGCTGACGAACACGCCGCCCCGCCGCAGCGCCGCGCCCACGCGCCGGTACAGCGCCGCCTTTGCGGCACGCGTGCGGACGTGGTGCAAGGCGTACGAGGCGACGACTGCATCGGCAGCCGGCACTCGGGTCCGCAGGAACGACCCGCACACCAGCGTCGCGCGGCGTCCAAGGCGCCGTGCCGCCAGCTGCAGGATCCCCGCGTCGGCGTCGATTCCCACCACATGGGCACGTCGCGCCTGTTTCAGGCATTGCTGCGCCAGCGCGCCCGTGCCGGTGCCCAGATCGACGATGGTGCGGGCCGCCGGTGGCACGGCTGCAGCCGCGGCCGCGATCATGGCGTGGTAGTCAGGGATGAACGTGCGGATGCGCGCGTCGTAATCGCCCAGCTCGATGCCGAGATGTGTGGCGACGCTCATGCTGTTCACTCTCGTGGCCAGCTCTCAACTGTCACGCTCAACGCTGCAGGTCGGGCTGACACTTGAGAGGTGGCCTCGAGAGCCGACATGGCTAGGTCGGTTTATTGCCTCGCAGCGGCCGAAACAATATGATTTCCGTCGTGTCGGGTTGCCGCTGGGCCAGGCATCTGGGACAGAGGCCGTTCGGGCTCGCTGCGGGCAACGGACCGCCGCACGCCACGCACGAATCGTTGATCACCGACAGCGTGCGAGGGCGACCGAACACCGCATTGGTGTACGAATCGAGTCGATACAGCCACTTTGTTGCTTCGTCACTGCTCAATCGCATCTCACACTCCTCCGGACGCTGGAACGAATTCACCGCTTGATCGAGCTCGACGTCGCATCGGCTCGCGATGCGTACGGCCAGTGCCGGATCGCATGCGACACGGCCATGATAAACAGATATATACGTGTTTTCGCTGAATTATTTTTCAGTTCTTTGTCGCCGATCACAGGAAGACTTCCGTCGGCGCCGCGTCGCGATCAGGTCGGCGTTCTGAGCGACTTCGTGAGGTCGATGAAGGCGACTTTTGTTTCGCGAACCGGCACGATGCGATCGACGCGCGCCGCGGGTTGCCTTATGTCACCGGTTCATGTGCACAGTCACTCCGGCGGGGTCCTATACTCACATCGGAGGGAGTCCACATGCGGCGGGGCATGATGGTGTGGTCGATCGGACTCGTGGTGCTGGCAGGCGAGAGCGGGCGGGCAGGGCAGCCTCCGGCGATTCCGGTCGTCGTCGATACCCCGACCGTCACGGTGCTGAAAGGCCTGACCGTGCCGGAGTTCGAAGCGGAGATGCAGATCCTCACGCAGGCGCTCGGAGTGTCGTGCGGGTACTGCCATGTCCGCGGCAATTTCGCGAGCGAGACCAATCCCCGAAAAGCGGCCGCACGGCGGATGGTCGAAATGACGCAGGTCATCAATCGGCAGTTTTTTCCCGATTACAAGCCGGTTGACGGCGAATCGCGGCTCGGAAGAGTGACGTGCTTCACCTGTCACCAGGGATCGGAGCGGCCGAAATCCACGGCGCCTGGACGTTGAAGCGACGCTTTTTCCTTGAAAATGGTTGAGCTATTATTTACAGTTCCACAATACTCCTGCCGTGGCCGACATCATGCCCCGCGCGACCGGCGACACGGCGACTCTTCCTCCGATAATGGTCGGCACCAGCGCGGCGATTCGCGAGGTGCTGGTACTGGCCGACCGTGCCGCGGCTGGCCAGGCAACGGTGCTGCTGACGGGCGAAAGCGGTACCGGGAAGGATCTGATTGCGCGGTACATCCACGCGCGCTCCTCGCGAGCCGCGAGGCCGTTTGTCACGGTGAATTGCGCGGTCGTCAAGGATCCGCTGCTCGAATCCGAGTGCTTCGGTCACATCAAAGGCAGCTTCGTCGGTGCGCAGCGCGACGCCGTAGGCAAGCTCGAATTGGCCGACACGGGCGCTATTCTCATCGACGAGATCAGCTGCGCCAGCATGCGGATGCAGGTGCGATTGCTCGAGTTTCTCGAGACCGGTGAGGTGCAGCCGCTCGGCGCGAGCGGCCCGCCCCGACGGGTCGACGTTCGGCTGATTGCTGCGACGAACGCCAACCTGACGCTGCTGGCACACAGCGGAGTCTTTCGCGAGGATCTCCTGTACCGGCTTCGTGTGGCGCATATTCATCTGCCGGCGCTCCGCGATCGCCCTGACGATGTCGCGGCGCTCGTCGCGCATACGATCCAGAAGACCGGCCGGGCCGTTCGATTCAGCGACCAGGCGCTCGCGCTGCTCGCGGGATATCACTGGCCCGGAAACGTCCGCGAGCTGCAGACCACCGTCGAGCAGCTGGTCTGGATGGCGGGTGTGAGTGTGATCGACGTTCAGCACCTGCCGGCCCCGTTTCGGACGCCGGGCCTTCGCGTCGTCTCGATGGTGGAACGGCGCCGTCAGCTTGCCGACGATCTCTACGCCGGGGTGATCGCCCGCACGATTTCGTTCTGGGGCGAGTTGTATCCCCTGTTTCTCTCGCGTGACGTGACCCGGCACGATCTCCGCGAGGTGTTGCGTCGCGGCCTGCGGACGACATCGGGGAGCTACCGTGCGCTGATTCCGCTGTTCGGCATGGAGCCGCACGATTACAAACGGCTGCTCAATTTCCTGGCCGCCCACGACTGCAACGTCGATCCGCGGCCGTTCCGGAAGCGAACGGCCGGTACGGCGGACCGCGGATCGTTCACCATGGCCATGCTCGAGAATCCCCGCAAGGCCCCTTCAGAGAGCAGCGTTGAACGGCCGTCGGCGGAATCCTAGATTTCACGTCTCGAAGGCGTTCGAGGGCGTCTTGCAGACGCTCATGGATGTGATCGTCGAATCTCGCGACGGTCCCTACGTCGTCGCGTTGAGCGATGCGGCGCTGCGTACCGGCCTGTCGCTCCTGCTCGACGTGTTCGTTGGCGCGGATCGGCGCACGCTGCCGGTGACGGTTGCGGAGAGCTCACCGGTCATTCAGGCGGGGCTGGTTCGATACCGGCTGCGACTCGCC
>QHWF01000462.1 GCA_003222455.1 Acidobacteriota bacterium | reverse complement strand
ACTATCAAGCGTCGAACTAAATAGTGCCCGGGATCGCTCCAACAAGAGATCTCAGGGAGGCTGATGCGCGACCGGTCGCGATCCGGCGGCAGCGGCCTCCTTGGTGTATGTCGGCGCCCATGGTCCGGGCGACCTCGGCAAGAGTGAAGGAACCGATGAGGGTGATGCATCCCAGGATCCTGAAAACCGTCGCCGCCTGCAGTGTGACCCTGCTGGTGACACTGTTGGCGCCCCCCCATGCGGAGGCGGCCGTCACCATCACTGTCCCGGCGACTGCGACGATCGGGTCGACCCTGCCGACATTCTGCAGCACCACCTCAACCACGATTACCGTCACCAGCAGCAAGAAAAATTACGATCTCCGCATCCGCTCCAATACAACCAACAACCCGAACGGCAAAGCCAAGAACGGTTCCGGGACGGAGATGCTCAACTCTTTCCAGTACGCAACCGCTGCCGGCGGGCCGTTTACTAATGTCACGGCATCATACGTGAATGTCTTCAGCAACCAGCCAACAGGCTCAAACGTCAATCACATCGTCTACTACAGGCAGTGCGTGGACTGGGGCGACGACGCAGGGAATTTTACGATCGGGGTGGATTACCTGGTCGCAGAGCTCTGATGAAGCGGAGCCTGAGGCGGCCCTGAAACGCCCATGACACGACGCATCCCGTCAACGGTTTGGCTCATGCTGGTTCCTGTCGCCGCACTGCTCGGCGTCGGCAGCCTGCCCGCGGGCGCGCAGCCGATTCGGTACGGCATCAGCCCCGGCGAACTCGAACTGGCGCCGGCGTCCGGGGGCACGGCCAGCGCCGTCCTCGTTGTCTACAACAAGGCGGCGAACACCGCGCGTATGCGCGTCGCGGTGCAGGATCTCAACATTCGTCCCGACGGTGTTACCGATGTCCTAGAGCCGGGCAAATTACCCTGGTCGGTGGCCCGGTTCACGCGCGTCCAGCCCGCGGAGTTTGATCTTGAGCCGGCAAGGCAGATGCCGGTGCGGGTCGTGGTGACGGTTCCGCCTAACGCCCGGGGCGGGCTGTATGGGATGCTCGTTGTTACCTCAACGCCGGTCCTGCAGGTGGGCGCGGGGAAGGGGACCTTTGTCGTGGTCACACCTACGCTGGCTGCTCGCCTGCTGGTCGCGATCCGCGGCACGGAAGTCGTCGAGGGGGCCATCGTGAACATGCTCGCCGCCCCCCGGCCCCGCGGTGCGGGCGCAGATATCAGGGTCACGTTTCGCAACAAGGGGAACGTACATCTGCACACTCGAGGCGAGATCGAACTCCTCGACGCCTCTGGCCAGCGGATCGGAAAGTTGCCGCTTCCCGAGGCCGTCGTGTTGCCGGCCAGCGTCCGAGAGTTCAAGATCTCGTGGGAAAAGAGTTTGGGACCCGGGACCTACACGGTTCGCGCCGTCATCGACTACGGTGCCGACGTGCTGGTATCAGGCGAGTTAACCTTTGCATACCGCGGGCCGTGATGTGCAGCACGGGTTCGGATCACTGTGACGCGCCGCTCCGGCAGGTGGTGGACAGGCATCGCCAGCGTGGCGATATGCACGCTGGGCCTGACGGCGCCGATCCAGGGCGCGGCACCGCCGATCCGTATTGTCGTTGACGATGTTCCGATCAGCGTCACCCCTCCCGCGTTCCTTCAAGGCGGCACGGTATACCTGCCTCTTGCTCCGTTAGCCAGACGCTTCCAGGCGACGACGAAGTTCACCCCCCCGGCCGTTGACATCCAGCGGCTCGATAGCTCGACATTGACGGTGCGGCTCGATCGCCTAGAGGTCTGGTCGGGCGACGTTGTCACCGCGCTCGTTGAAGCACCAGTCCGTCTAGTTAACGGAGTGACGATGATCCCCAGGGGCGCGGTGGACACGCTGTTCGACGCGCTGACCACCTGGGACCCGCAGGACGGCCTGATCACCATCGTGACCCGCGCCCCGTTCCAGGCGGCAGTTGCGGCGAAGCCTCCACGCCCGCCCACGGCCCCGGCGCCGGCCCCCGCTGTCGGTCGCCCATTTGTGCCCGAGTTTCAGCAGGACCTCACCCACCGGTAACGTCGTCAGGATATGTTGCCGTGGGCCTCACATCGGACGCCGGAACGCTCGCCGCCACCGCCACTGTACAATACAAATCGTTCGGCGCCCCCGAGAACATCGAAGGGCTGTTGAGAGTGGGCGCGGGCAACGGTCCGCTGGATGCGTCGGGCCTAGTCGTCCTCCATAACCCGGCTTATACGCTGACGGTCGGTGGACTCGCACTCGATGAGTCTCCATTCACCCTCTACCAGCAGGGGATGTTGGGTGTAGCGTACGAGGGCAAACTGGGGGATTCTAGCGCACGGTACTTCGGCGGGTCGCTCGCCGACTCCAGCAGTCAGGTGTACGGGATGACGATGACCTTCCCCCAGTCCGGGCTCTGGCAGGCTGAGGCGGGTCTCTTGTACGATCCCATGGGCGGGGCGGTACTCACCCGTGTGCGCGCCGACCGCGAGGTGGCCCCCGGCCTGGCCATCTTCGGCGAGGTCGCCCAAGGGGTGTCGGGGCTCACGGCGGGGCCGGCGTGGCGGATCGGCACGGTCGCCTCCTCGTCCACGCTGGCGACGTCGCTCAGCTACCTGGTGGTAAGTCCGGATTTTCCGGCTGTTGGGAACGCATCGTTGTTCACCGGCCACAGCGGCCCGCTGCTGCAACTCGCGTATACGCCGGATCCTCGTTGGTCAATTTCCAGCAGCGCTGCGCTGCTCGGCGGTAGCGCCAGTGGCCTGCCGAACCGACAGTCATACGACCTGCTGGTCGGCTTCCGCCCCGCGCCCGGGTGGGGGATCGCGCTGGGGACGCGGGTGACCGATGATACCGCGACAGGGGTAAGCACGCAGAACGTCGGGACGCAGGCCGCGGCATTCTATACGCAAGACCGGTGGACTTTCACGGTATCCGCGAACCAAACCGACACGACCGATCTGCTCGCCGGCACCACGAGCGGAAGTGCCACATTCAGATTGCAGACCATGTACGCTCTGGAAACGGGGTTGCCCGCCTGGGTAGAGATTTCGCGCCAGACGGGTGCCACAGAGGGCTGGGGTGTCGGAACGGGCTGGAGCTTTCGATTGTCGAGCCAACTCGATCTGATCGCTCAGTTGCAGAACAACGTGTCTACCCTGCCCACCGCGTTCAGCCAGACGATCGTCGAATTGAGCGTGTCGTCGGCCCTGCCCGGTGGCGCGCGCCTTTCGGTGGGGCCTAGAATACAGTTCGACTCCACTGGAAGTACTACCACGAGTCTTGCTGTTCAATACGGCTATCCGATCACTACCTATGGGGTCGTCCCAAACGGCCGGCTCGAGGGCGTCGTGTTTCAGGACCTCAACGAGAACGGCAGACAGGACCCCGGTGAGGCTGGCGTGCCGGGGGTCGTCATGCGGATCGAAGGTCGCAGGGCCGCGATCTCGGATCGAGACGGGCGGCTTGCCATCGACGCTGTGAGGGAAGGAGAGTACCGCGTCAGTCTTGATGACGAAACCATTCCCGTGGGGATGGTCGCCACACAATCCCGACACACCGTGAAGGTTACCGATGGTGCCCGCACCAGCGTTGAGTTTGCCCTTGTCGCTGACGCCACTCTGAGTGGGATCGTCTACCTTGATGCCGATCGGGATGGTGTCCGCGATCCCGACGAGGAGGGCATCGGCGGTGTCGTCTTCGAGTTGCAGGGGCCACGCCAGCAGTTTGCGACGTCCACCGACGACGGAACGTTCACTCTTTCCCACCTGCCGCCCGGCGACTACACCCTGGTGGTCAATCCGGCCTCTCTGCCTCCCGACGTACATATGGAGGGGAGTAGCCCAATCAAGATCACACTGCGGCCGGGAGCATCGATCGTGGTTAACGTGCCCCTGCCCGGGAAGCCGATCATCAAGCAAACCTTCCCGTAAGAAGATACGCAGCTGCATCGAAGGTCCGAGTGGCCGCTGTTGTGAATAGTGCATAGGACGAATCTATTGGATCTATTGGATCTGGTGAATCTGGTGGATCCAGAAGATTCAATAGATTCACGATTTCAGTATTTGCTTCTGCCGAGGGCTCCCGAATGACGGAATCCATCATCGTTGATGTGCAGCCCACTCCGAACGTGAACGCGTTGAAGTTCGTAGTAAACCGGCGTCTGACTGAGGGGCGGAGCCAGACGTTCCGCACTCCACAGGAGGCGGCCGCCTCACCGCTGGCGGCGGCCCTGCTTGCCGTCCCCGGTGTGGTGCAGGTCTTTTTCCTAAACGACTTCATCACCGTGACCCGCGATCCCAGCGTGCAGTGGGAGAATCTTGCCGATCAGGTGG
>QHWF01000461.1 GCA_003222455.1 Acidobacteriota bacterium | reverse complement strand
GCCTGTCACGGCTACGACGGTCATGGCGGCGCCGGCGCGCGTCTCGTGCCGATGCGCATGAACCTTCCCGGGTTTTCGGCCTATATCAGGAATCCGCGGCAGATGCCGCCCTACACCGCCAAGGTGCTGTCGGACGATCAGGCCGCGGATCTCTGGGCCTATATCAAATCGATGCCGGAGTCGCCGCCGGCCGGCTCCATTCCGCTGCTGTCGCGGATCATCAGCGAGAAATAACGATGTAGTATTCTTCGCCGTCAAGTCACGAGATCCGCGGCCGCAGAGCGGCCGTGGTTGCACGGCGAACGCGACGTGTCGCACCCATTCACGCCGTGCAGGCACGGCTGGAGGAACAGGCATGAGGCGATTGGTTTCGGGAATCGTAATACTCGGCATGTCCATCCTGGCCGCATCCGCGGCTGCACAGACGACGACAGCGCCGGCGCAACCGGCGCAGCCGCCGCCGATGACGAACCTGCAGATTTATCCGAAGGACACGCCGCGGCCTGAACTCGTCGCCACGATGCAGGGGTTCGCACAGGCGCTCGGCGTGCAATGCACGTACTGTCACGAAGGGCAGGCGCCGCAGTTCGATTTCGCCGCCGACACGAAGCGAACGAAGACCGTGGCACGCAAGATGATTCTGATGTCGCGCGAGATCACGGCCAAACTGCCGGAGGTCACCAGCAAGCCTGCAGCCGAGGTCACGCGGCTCCGCTGCGCGACGTGTCACCGCGGCGTCGCGATTCCCAGGCTGCTGCCGGACATCCTGACCGAAACCGTGAACAAGAGCGGCGCCGCGGCGGCGGTCCAGCAATATCGCGATTTGCGGAAGCAGTACTACGGCGGCCAAAGCTACGACTTCAGCGAAAACGCCCTCGTGCCGGTCGCGCTCCAGCTCACCAGCGCGAACAAGCCGGACGATGCCCTGACGCTGCTGCAGCTGAATGCGGAGTTCAATCCCAATTCAGCGCCCACCTACGGCGGCATGGCGCAGGCGTACCTGAAGAAGAACGACAAGGAGAACGCGATCAAGAACTTCGAGAAGGTGATTCAGATCGATCCGAACAATCAGCTGGCGAAGCGGCAGCTGGAACAGCTGAAGAGTAGTAAATAGCAACTCTCAAGTCTCAACGCTCAAGTCTCAACGCTCAAGTCTGAACGCTCAATGGCCAGGCGATGAAAGGCGAGCGTGGACTCTGAGACTTGAGACTTGAGACTTGAGTCAGTAATTGGGCCAGTACTTCTTGTGGCACTTCTCGCACACCTCGTCGATTTTTCCTCCGACGTCATAAAGGCCCTCGACGTTTTTCGCCTCTGCCGCCCGCAGCGCCACCGCGGACGTGTCGACGAGCTCCTGCGCCATCTTCATCCACTCGTAACCGTCCTTGGCGCGCGACGGCATCATCAGGAGGTTGCCGGCCTCGGTGAGCATCATGGCGTGATTGCGGACGTTCGCCCATTCGTCGGCCGTTCTCGGACGCCGATCCTCGACGCCCTCTTTCGTGAAGATCGTCGCCACCGATTCCCACACCACGTCGGCGGACGGATCGACAATCCCCTGCATCAGCTGCTTCACGTCGGCGACCGGCTTGTACGGCGGCGGCGCCTGGCCGCATCCAACCGCGGCGAGGCCCGCGGCCACGAGAATCGTCAAACCGGCCGGCAATCGGCTCGTTCGCGGCTTCACGTTAGCCCTTTCGTATCGCGTCGTTTAGGGGAACGGAGATCACGGAGTTAACGGTTTAACACAGAGAAACGGAGCAACGGAGGCACGGATCACGGATTTCAATCGTGTTCATCACTCAGCAGTGACCACCAGCAACCCGAACGGTGAACTCCGTTGCTCCGTTTCTCCGTGTGATGCCGTTCCCTCCGTATTCTCCGTTCACTCACCGCCGAGTCTAACGCCTCTTGCCGGGACATTTGACATTTCAGAGTAACCTCTTCAAAAATACGTGAAGTTCGGCGAGTGGCCGGATGCTGTACCGACCGCTGAACGGAGGTCGTCGATGAGGACGAAGTTTGCTGCGTTTGTCGCTGTCGTGGGGTTCATCCTCGGCACCGCGTCGGCCATAGCCCACCATTCGTTCGCCGCCGAGTTCGATGCCGGTGCGCCCATCAATCTGAAAGGCACCGTCACCAAAGTCGAATGGATGAATCCGCACACCTACTTTTACATCGACGTGGCGGAGTCGAATGGCCAGACGGTGAACTGGGGCCTCGAGATGGGCAGTCCGAACGGTCTGATGCGCGCCGGCTGGACGCGCAACACGCTCAAAGTGGGCGATGTGGTGACGGTCGAAGGCAGCCGCGCGAAGGACAAGGCCTACATCGGCAACGCCCGCGTGGTCATTCTGGCGGCGACCGGGAAGCGCCTGTTCGCCGCGTCGAGCCAGGTCGACACTCCACAACAACAGCGCTAGAGCGGCTGGAACGAACGTTACGATCGAAACGCAGAGGCCGCAAAGGACGCAAAGAACAATCGTCCTTCGCGGCCTTTGCGTTCCAGGGCGGTTTCAGCAGTCGGACGTGCACTTCAAAACGTCGGCGTTTCGTTACCGCTTGGCGGCATTCGAGTAGGGGTGCTACCGAGGTGCCCCTGCGCAGGAGGGTCGACGTGCGAAACCATCATCGGAACATGATCCTCGGCGCGATGGTCGCCGTGTTGTTGACGGCGTTCTGGGGCGTCGGCGCGCAGCAGGCGCCAGCCCCCGGCGGGCGTGGTGGAGGACGCGGGCCGTCCGGACCTCCGGAGCCAACGCCCCGGCTGGCCGACGGCACGCCGAACCTCGGACGCGTCCCGGGCGAGAAAGGCGTGTGGAGCGTTCCGTACATCACCAACATGGGCGAGCGGGTCGTCGAAGCGGACGGCACGACGGCCATGGAACGCCGCATTGCCCAAGGCCGTGGCGGGCGCGGCGGCGGACGCGCTGATGCTCCACTCGGAGGCGGAGAAGGCACGGGCGGCGGCGCGAGGGGGGGCTCGAAGAGTGAGCCGCAGGTGCCGTTCCAACCGTGGGCCGCGGCCATCTACGACTACCACTCGAAGAACCAGTCGAAATACGATCCGGAAGGGTACTGCCTGCCGCCCGGCGGCCCACGCCTGATGGCCACTCCGTACCCGATGGAAATCGTCCAGATCCCCGAACAGAAGCGCATCGTCATGATGTTCGAGGGAGCCACCCATATCTGGCGTGAGATCCACATGGATGGACGGGCGCATCCCGACGGCGACGCGCTGAATCCGACGTATCTCGGTCACTCCGTCGGCCACTGGGACGGCGACACGCTCGTCGTCGACATCGTCGGCTTCAATGAGCAGACGTGGATCGACTACTTCGGCCATCCCCACACGGACATGCTCCACGTGGTGGAGAAGTTCTCGCGACCGAACAAGAATCAGTTGCGCTACGAAGCGACGTTCGACGATCCCGGCGCCTACACCAAGCCGTTTACCGTGCGCTGGAACATCCCGTGGAATCCGAACGGCGAGCTGACCGAGTACATCTGCCAGGAGAACAACAAGTATCTTCAGTCGCTGACTGACGATTTCGGCCAGCCGATCTTCAAGAAGCAGTAACGCAACTCTCAACTCTCAACTCTCAACTCTCAAGTCTCAACGCTCGGTCTCAGACGCTGAGAGTTGAGCCTTGACAGTTGAGACTTGTTCAATTCCTCACGACTTTGAAGTCGCCTTTTTTCGTGCCCTCCGTCCACGTGCCTGTGATCACGCGCTGGTACGCGCCGATGTTCTCGAGCTTTCCATCCACCACGTAGCGGATCGGCTTGCCCGCGGCGTCCTTGCCTTCGCCCTCCAGATGCACGGCCCAGTTCGACGGATCGAGCCGCGGATCTTTTAACGAAGGTCCCCTCAAACCCCTGCACTCGGCGGTTTGAGGCGAAGCTTCGTTACTGTATACCGGCTGGAAATGATCTGCCATATCAAGTTAGGATCGCGCTCCCATCCTGCCGCATTTCCCGTTTGACGCTTCGTCACGCGTGCGGTGAGGTGGCTTAGCAGCCCGTGGTGAAAGTCCAGCGTCGCACCGAGGGCGGCGATGCGCCCGGCTGGCAAGGCGCGACGAGCGAGAATACCGGGAGTATTTGAACGAGGAGCAACGCAGCCAGGCGGGATGCAGCGCCGGCCGAATGCAGCTGGAGTTTCACCACGGGCTGCTTAGCCGAGAGAGGGACAGACATGAATCGATGGTGGCGGCCGTACCTGGCGATCGCGGGATTGTCGATCGTGTGGCTGAGTGGCCTGGCGCGCGCCGAGCGGGCCGTCGCGCCGGCCCAGACCGTGACGGCCACCGGCAAGAAGGCGGGCGAGGCGTTCAAGAACGTCACGACGAGCACGCTCAAAGAGCTGAGCGTCGACGATTTCGTCGCGAGCATGGGGCTCATTTCTGCCAACCTGGGACTTGACTGCGCCGACTGTCATCCGGGCGCGGGCACCGACCAGGCCGATTTCGTCACCGACACGCCGCGGAAGAGGACCACGCGGCGGATGGTGGACATGGTGACGGCGATCAACCGGACCAACTTCGGGGGGGTGCAGCGCGTGACCTGCTGGACGTGCCATCACGGCCGCATCACTCCCGCGACCACGCTCGCGTTGGATGCCTGGTACGACGCGCCGAACCCGGAGCTCGACGACCTCGTTCGGCAGGACACGGGCGCGCCGTCCGCCGACCAGGTGCTCGACAAGTACATCCAGGCGGCAGGCGGTGCGCAACGTCTCGCCGGTCTCACCAGCTTCGTCGCGACGGGGACGGCTGTCGCGTACGGCGATTTGGGCGGTACGGCCGAATTCATCATTTTCGCCAAAACTCCGAATCAGCGGACCGCGCTCATCACCTACAAGGATCATCCCGAGCGCGGCACCAGCAGCTGGTCGTTCGATGGCCGGACCGGTTGGATCAAGACACCGCGGGGGCTGCTCGGCGAGTACGAGCTGATTGGAAGCGAGCTGGACGGGATCAGGCTCGAGGCGCAGCTGGCGTTCCCAGGGCAGATCAAGCAGGTCCTCGACAACTGGCGCGGCGCCGCCATACGAAGCATCGGCGATCGCGATTTCCACGCCGTCCAGGGAAGCGGTCCCCGAGGGTTCCTCGCCACGCTGTACTTCGATCCCGCGACCGGCCTGCTCTCGCGCATGGTCCGCTATGGCCCTTCGCCGATCGGCCGCATGCCCACACAGATCGATTACGGCGACTACCGCGATGTCGGCGGCATCAAATTTCCATTCGAATACAAGTTCACGTGGCTGGACGGGCGGTACACGGCGAAGGTAAACGAGGTCAAGGCGAATGTCGCGGTCGATGCGGCGAAGTTCGGCAAGCCGTCGGCGAAGTAACCAATGTCTGAAGTGTGAAGTCTGACGTGAAGTCTGAAGTGCTGATCCCGTCTTCAGGCTTCAGACTTCACACTTCGCTCGTTTGCTTCGCGCTCACGCTCGCCGCACTCTTCGGCGGCTGCCGCGAGCGAGCCACGACCAACGATCAGCGAACGACCAGCGATCCGCGGCCAACGAGTAACGACAACGCGTGGTTCGCTGACGCCGCGCCGCAGTCCGGACTTACCTTCACGCATTTCAACGGCATGTCCGGAGCGTTCTACTACCCGGAGATCATGCCACCCGGCGTCGCGCTCCTCGATTACGACAACGACGGCGATCTCGATGTGTTCGTCGTGCAGGGACGGATGCTGGGCAGCAGACCGATTCGCGAGGCGACGTTCCCGCCCCGCGATCCGGCGTCGCTCCGCGCCCGCCTGTTCCGCAACGATCTCGTCGTCGACGGGCGCGGCGGCCGGACGCTGCGGTTCACCGACGTGACCGACAGCAGCGGGATCGACGCGCACGGCTACGGTATGGGCGCGGCCACGGGCGATTACGACAACGACGGCTGTGTCGATCTCTACGTGACCGCGCTCGGATCGAATCAGTTGTTCCACAACAACTGCAATGGCACGTTCACCGACGTCACGCGCGCGAGCCACACGGAAAGCCGCGGATGGAGCGTGTCGGCGGCGTTCGTCGACTACGATCGCGACGGATGGCTCGATCTGTTCGTCGGCCACTATCTGAATTACCGCCTCGAAGGCAACATCCGCTGCTTCGGTCTGGCCGGCGGACCCGACTACTGTCCTCCGCACGTGTACACGCCGGAGCCGAGCCGGCTCTATCGCAACAATCGCGATGGGACGTTCACGGACGCGACCGCGGCGGCGGGACTGGCCACCGAGTTCGGGCCGGCACTTGGCGTCGCGACCGCCGACTTCAACGGCGATGGCTGGATCGACATCTACGTCGCCAACGATGGACAGCCGAACCAGCTGTGGATCAACCAGCGCGACGGGACGTTCAAGAACACGGCGCTGCTGGCGGGAGCCGCGCTCGGTGGTCAGGGTGAAGCGAAGTCGAGCATGGGTGTCGATGCCGGCGACTTCGACAACGACGGCGACGAGGACCTGATCGTCACCGAGCTCACGGGCCAGGGCGTCGACGTGTACGTGAACGACGGCACGGGCGAGTTCGACGAGCAGAGCGCCCGTGTGGGTCTTCGGCAGCCGACGCTCCCGTTCACGGGTTTCGGCGCGGCCTGGCTCGACGCCGACAACGATGGCTGGCTCGACGTGCTGACGGTGAACGGCGCGGTGACGCAGAACGTCGAGGCGGTCGCCCGGCACGAAACGTTTGCGCTGCAGCAGCACAAACAGTTGTTCCGCAATACTGCTGCCGGATCGTTCGAAGACATCACCAGCCGGGCGGGCGCTCCGTTCCAGATCGGGGAAGTCAGCCGCGGTGCGGCATTCGGAGACGTCGACAACGACGGCGACATCGACGTGGTCGTCGGCAATGCGAGTGGGCCGCTGCGGCTCCTGATCAACGACGTCGGCCAGCAGCGGCACTGGATCGGTCTGCGTCTCGTCGGCGCCCGGATACCGAGGGACATGCTCGGTGCGCGCGTCGCGGTGGTCCGGGCGGATGGGCCACCCATCTGGCGCCGCGCGAGATCCGATGGGAGCTACGCCTCGGCAAGTGCGGTGGCCTGACGGCCGTGAGGAAACGTGGCACGACGTCGCGATCGATCGATACACCATGATCCGGGAAGGCACGGGGCAATGATCGCGTGCGCCCCGGGAGTCCGTCCGAAGAAGACGGATCGCACCACGGAGGACGTGCATCTCAGCGTCCTCTGTGGTAGCTCTCTAGCAGGCTGCTGAAAAACGCAGCCTGAAGTGAAAAGTTAAAACTGAAAACTCAAAACTAGCGCTGTATTTCGACTTTTTACTTTTATGTTTTCAGTTTTCAGTTCAGGTCGGCGCTTTTTCAGCGACCTGCTAGTGTTCGCGCTGGTCCTGATGTTCGTGGCGGGCTGCCGCGCGAAAGCGCCGCAGCGTCCCGATCGTGGAGCGCTGCGCGCCATATCGCTTCCGACTCTCGCGAACGCCAGCCAGCCGGTGCAGCGTCAACTGCGCGAGCAGTACGCGGCGCTCACGGCAAAGACGCAGGATCCGGCGACACCGGTCCCGGAGCTCGCGACCGCCTACGGCGAGATGGGCAAGCTGCTGATGGCCGCCGAGTACCGCGATGCCGCCGAAGCGTGTTTGCTCAACGCGCAGGCGCTCGCGCCGGATGTGCCACGCTGGCCATACTATCTCGGTCATCTGTACAAGATTCGCGGCGAAGGTCCCAAATCGATCGCGAGCTTCGAGCGCGCGCGCGCACTGCAGCCGGACGATGTGAGTACGCTCGTGTGGCTGGGTAACGCGTACCTCGATCGCGGTGAACCCGGCGCGGCCGAACCGTTGTTCTCGAATGCCTTGTCGCAGCAGCCGCGATCCGTTGCCGCGCTCGTCGGCATCGGACGCACCGCCCTGGCGAAATCCGAGTACCCGCGTGCGGTCCGGCATCTGGAGCAGGCGCTCTCCCTCGATCCGCAGGCCGCCGTGATCCACTATCCGCTCGCCCTCGCGTACCGCGGGCTGGGCGAGACACAGAAAGCCGAACTCCACATGCGCCAGCGCGGCCCGGGCGAGATCCGGCCGCCCGATCCGCTGATGCGGGATCTCGACAGCCTGCTCGAGAGCGCCGTGGCGTACGAAGTTCGAGGCGCGAAGGCGCTCGACGATCACGAATGGGCACGAGCGGCGGCGTCGTTTCGCAAGGGGATCGAACTGGCGCCGAACGAGCCGTCGCTCCACCACAAGCTGGGCACGGCGTTGTACCTCGGCGGCGACGAGCCGGCCGCGGCCGCCGAGTTCGAAACGGCCCTGCGCCTCTCGCCGCATTTCGCCAAAGCGCACTACAGCCTGGGGATCATCCATGGATCGAGCGGCCGGCCGGCGCAGGCCATCGAGCACCTGTCGGCCGCCGTCCGCGACGATCCCACCTATGTCGCGGCGCGTCTGCGGCTCGCCGACGTCCTGCGTCTGAGTGGCCGCGCCGCAGCATCGCTTCCCCACTACCAGCAGGCGGCTGGCGCCGATCCGCGGCTCGCGGACGCTCCCTTCGGGTACGCCCTTGCGCTCGTCGATCTCGGACGCTACGGTGAGGCTCGCGATCGACTCCGCGATGGCCTGAAGCAGTATCCGGATCACGCCGGATTCGCTCCGGCGCTGGTGCGACTGCTCGCCGCTGCGCCCGACGCCCGCGTCCGCGATGGCGCCGCGGCGATGACGCTGATGCAGCACCTCCTCGCCGGACAACCACGGACCTACCAGATTGCCGAGATGATGGCGATGACGTTCGCCGAGCTCGGTCAGTACGACGACGCTTCGTCGTGGCAGCGTGAGGCGATGGCCGCGGCTGACCGCGCGGGCCGGCCGGAGCTTGCGGCACCGATGACCGAGACGCTGTCGCAATACCTGCATCACCGGCCGTGCCGCACGCCGTGGCGCCGCGACGATCCGCCCGGAGACCGGCCCGAGTCGTGATTGTGATCACGACGTCTAGGCGGACCCGTGTGTCAGCCCGGGGAATCCGTGTGTCTGCGGGGCCGACACACGGGTCGGCCCCTACAAGTCTGCGCCTGTCGAAAATCTCGCGAACCTCGAAACTCGCGGCTGAAGTTTCTACATTTGCGCCCAGGTCCGGCTGAAGCCGGACACTACCCACATTTCGATTCGACTGGCTTGGCGCGAACGTCTTCGGTAGTGTCCGCCTTTAGGCGCCTTTAGGCGGACCTGGCACGGCCTGAAGGCCGTGCTCTACACGAATCCTCTCCACGAAGCCACGCTCGTAGTTTGTAGTAGC
>QHWF01000460.1 GCA_003222455.1 Acidobacteriota bacterium | reverse complement strand
GTCTCCGGCTCGTCGAGCGACTTGCCGACCGACAGCCGCGCGCACATCCGGCGGTACAGCTGGCTGGTCTTCAACAGTTCGTCGTGGCGGCCCTGCGCGGCAATCCGGCCGCCGTCGAGGACCAGAATCCGATCGGCGTCGCGGACCGTCGACAGCCGGTGGGCGATGACGACGGTGGTGCGCCCGACGCGCAGCCGCCGCAGCGCCGCGAAGACGATCTCTTCGGAAATGGCGTCGAGCGACGAGGTGGGCTCGTCGAGAATGAGCACCGGCGCGTTTTTCAGAATCGCACGCGCCACGCTCAGGCGCTGGCGCTCGCCACCCGACAGGCCGCCACCGGCTTCGGCAATCTCCGTCTCGTACTTCTTCGGCAGGTGCGAGATGAACTCGTGCGCGTGCGCGGCACGCGCGGCGTCCTCGATCTCCTGCGCCGTGGCATCGAGCCGTCCGTAGCGGAGGTTGTCCGCAATCTTCCCGGACAGGAGCACGGGGTCCTGGAGCACAATCGCAATCTTTTCGCGCAGCGATCGGATGCGGTAGTTTCTGACGTCGATCCCGTCGATCAGCACGCGGCCGCGGCTCGCGTGGTAAAACCTCGGAATCAGGCTGACGAGCGTCGTCTTCCCGGCGCCGGTCAGGCCGACCAGCGCCACCATTTCCCCGGGTTTCGCTGCGAATGTGATGTCCTCGAGCACCTTGGTCCCGTCCGGATAGGTGAAGCCGACGTCCTCGAACCTGATGTTGCCTTTGATCTCCGTCGCCTCGATAGCCTCCGGCGTGTCGATGGTCTCGGGTATCAGCGCGAACATCGCGCGGACCCGTTTGGCGCCGGCGAGCGCGCCCTGCAGCTGGCCCGTGGTGTGCGCAATCGCCGACAGCGGACCGTACACGGCCGCGAGATAGCTGATCACGACGGTGAGCTCGCCGATCCTGAGGCGGCCGCGCATCACGTACGTGCCGCCGACCGCGACGACGAGCGCGGTGCCGAGAATGGTGATGGTGCTGACCACCACCGAAAACAGCGACGACTGCCATGTGATCGCAATCCTCGCGTTCATCGTCGTCTCGCCCGCGCTGGCGTACCGCCCCAGCTCGTGCGGCTCGCGCGCGAAGCTCTTGACCAGACGGATCGCGCCGAACGTTTCGTACAGCCGCTCCAGCAGCTTCGTCTCGAGCTCCTTGACGCGCTCTTCGCGGGTGACGAGCGTCGAGGTGTAGTAGCGCAGGCACAGATACATGAACGGCACCACGGTCAGCGACAGCAGCGCGATCGTGACGTTCATGCGCATCAGGATCGCGAACATGACGGTCAGCGAGATGACCGAGGTCGCGAGCGGAAAGATGCCGCTCATCACCAGATTTTCAATCGCGTAGGCATCGACGTCGACGCGGTAGACCGCGTCGGCCGTGCTCGTCGTGATGTGATGGTGGAGCCCGAGAGCGGTCAGGTGCTCGAACAGCTTCCGCCGCAGGTCGTAGACCATGCGCTGGCCGGTGTCGACCTGGACCTGCGTGCCATAGGCGGACACGAGCTGATTGGCGACCTGCAGCAACACGCCGGCGACAACCACGGCGATGAGCAGCATGAAGCGGTCGCCGACGTGAATCGCAGCGAGCCAGTGCGCGAACGGCTCGGGAAACGGATTGTTCTGAAGGACGTAGTCGATGATGATCTCGAGCGGCCACGGCTGCAGCGCACCGAGCCCGATCTCCGCCAGCAGCAGGATCGCCAGGATCGCGACGCGCGCCCGATAGGGCTGCAGGAACGACAGCGTCCAGGGGAGCAGCCCCTGCTGCGGCCCGGGGGTCATCCGCCCACCTTTCTGAGCGGGCTGAGCGGCCGCGGCGACATGAGATTCGGCACCGCAACTTTCCGCGGGATGATGAGCGGAACGATGCTGTCGTTGAGCGAGTCGGCCACATAGAGGAATCCCCGCCGGGGCGCGTACGCCAGCCGCGTCGGCGCGCCGAACACTTCGTGTCCTTCGTCGGTGAGGTCGCGGATGATGCCGTCGGGACCGACGGCGCGCACGTGACCGTTGTAGTAATCGGCGATGAAAATCGTGACGGCGTTGCCGGGCTCGTCGATCACGGCGACGCCGGCCGGCCCCGACAGCCTCGCCCGGGTGGCAGGTCCGTCGTCGCCCGAGTATCCCCAGGCGCCCGTGCCGGCGACGGTGGTGATGATGTGCGTCCGGGCATCCACCTTGCGCACGCGATTGTGGTGCATGTCGGCGATGTACAGATCGCCGTTGGCCGCAATCGCGACGTCGCTCGGCATGTTCAGGTGCGCGCTCGCCGCCGGGCCGCCGTCACCCACGTCCTGACCGTCGCCCGGCGTGCCATCGCCGGCAATCGTGTAGATGAGGCCGGTCTTCGCCTCGATCATGCGGATCCGGTAATTCAGCGTGTCGGCAACATAGATATCGCCATTGGCCGCGGCCGCCACCGCGCTCGGCGTGTTCAAGGCCGCTTCGCTGGCGGACTTTTCGTCGCCGTCGTAGCCGTTCTCTCCCGATCCGGCAATCGTCATGATGATCCCGGTGGGCCGATCCACCCGTCGGATTCGATCGTTGTGCGAATCGGCGATGATCAGGTCGCCGTCCGGGGCGATGGCGACGCCATCGGGCGTGTCGAGCTGGGCGACGATCGCCGGCCCGTTGTCGCCCGAGAAGCCGGTGCCGAGCTCGTGATCGCCGGCGAACGGCTCGATGTTGCCCTGGGCGTCGACGACGCGGATCACGTCGTTGTTCGAGTCGGCGATGTAGATGTCACCGTCGGGGCCCACGGCAAGTCCGCCCGGCGTATCGAGCCAGGCCTCGATGGCCGGCCCGTAATCGCCGCCG
This sequence comes from Acidobacteriota bacterium, assembly GCA_003222455.1. GTDB lineage: Bacteria > Acidobacteriota > Vicinamibacteria > Vicinamibacterales > CAVVIG01 > QHWF01. The sequence continues at coordinate 941 of QHWF01000460.1, read as the reverse complement.
TAGCCTTTTTTCCCGCCGATGACCGGACCGATGGCCACTTCGCGAAGCATGAACGTGCTGGCGCCGATCGACAGGACCATCAGCACGAAGACGATGGCGCTGCGCAGGCCGTAGACGCGGAACAACGATGGCGGGATCAGCGGCAGCCGCGACGGTCCCGAGGGCATGGTCGCCATGCCGGACCGGACCGTCACCTGCTCGATCGCGCGGCGCACGATCGCCGTCGTCTGGGCCGTGCGCCAGAGGACGAGCAGCGTCAGCATGATCGTCACGAGGGCTGCGATCAGCGCGGCGGGCGGCCAGCGATAGGCGACCCCGGCCGCGGCACAGACGAGCAGCGCGATGCCGACGCCGAGCGCGCTCACGATGCCGAACGACGTCGGACGCAGATGGGTGCTCACGCGGACCAGCGAGTTGTTGCCGCCGTGATCTTCGACCAGGGCGCGCACGTCGATCCACGCCCAGCGGCCGACGAAAATGCTCACGTCGCGATCGTCCGACCAGCCTTCGTCGATTTCGATCGTGCGCACCGACCGCGATTTGCGCAGCCAGTCGGTGAACTGCGTCAGCACGTGATCCGCCGACGTCCACGCTTCGCTCCAGAACCGATCTTCGGGCACGCCGCCGGAAATGAGCAGCAGCGCGCGCTTCGCTTCGCTGAGCGACGGTGTCGGCCCGCGGCTCCGCTGCTGCTCGGGGTGGGGCAGGGCCACTTCCGGCGGCGAGAGCACGCCGCGAATCTGTCCGCGCATGCGCGCGAATGGCTGGATGAAGTGGAGATAGGCGACGACCATCCGGTACCAGAGGGCGCTGCCGTGGAGCGCGTCGACCTCGGATCGCATCGCGTACGCGATGTTCTTCGCGATGGTGGTGGCAATGCCGATGATTCCGCTCGCCAGGAGCATGGCGGCGGCCCACTCATGCACGCGGGTCGACGCCAC
>QHWF01000490.1 GCA_003222455.1 Acidobacteriota bacterium | reverse complement strand
GTCGCATGGGACGCGAGGTCATCGCGCGGAGCCTTTCGGTGCGCGAGACCGAATCGCTCGTGAAGAAGATCGCCGACGGAGGCAGCGTTGCGCCGGCGCCGGCTGCACCGAAGCCGGCGGACGTCCACACGCGCGCCGCAGAAGATCGCCTGAAGGTCCTGCTCGGAACGCGCGTGCGGATCGTCCGTCAGGGCACACGCGGCCGCATCGAGATCGATTTCAATTCGGAGGACGAATTGATTCGGATTTACGAGCAGCTGACGGGAACGTAGAGTTCG
>QHWF01000489.1 GCA_003222455.1 Acidobacteriota bacterium | reverse complement strand
GGAGGCAGGCCCGGCGCTCGTGCAGACCGTCGATTTTTTCACGCCCATCGTGGACGACCCGTACACGTACGGCCAGATCGCGGCAGCCAACGCCATCAGCGATATCTATGCGATGGGCGGAACGCCGTTGACGGCACTCGCCATTGCGGGATTTCCGAAAGACGAGGTCGATCGCGAGACCATTCAGGCGATCTTCCGCGGCGGCTTTGCCACGTTGCGCGAAGCCGGCGTGTCGCTGCTCGGCGGGCACACCGTGCAGGATCGCGAGATCAAGTTCGGCTACGCCGTCACCGGCGCGATCGATCCGGCGCGCATCCTGACCAACGCGGGCGCGCAGCCAGGCGACATCCTGTTTCTGACCAAGCCCATTGGCACCGGCATCGTCGGCACCGCGATTAAGTTCGATCGCGCGCCTGCGGCTCTTGTCGACGAAGCCGTTGCGTCGATGCGCACGTTGAACCGTGCAGCGTGCGAAGCGTTGAGGGCGTTGCCAGCCGGCGCGGTGCACGCTTGTACGGATATCACCGGCTTTGGGCTCGCCGGTCACGCCAGCGAGATGGCCAGCGCGAGCGGTGTCACGCTCGTGCTCGAGGCTGAACAGATTCCGGCATTCCGAGGGGTCTTCGATCTGCTCGCGACGAACCAGTCGGGCGGCCTCACGTCGAACCTCGAACACTTTGGCAGCCGAGTTCAGCTCACACACGAGGCGCTTACGAGCTCCCGCATCGATTCGCCGTTTGCCCTAAGAGTGTTGCTGCACGATCCGCAAACGTCTGGGGGCCTGCTGATCGCAGCAAACGGCGATTCGGCCGAATTGGTCGAACGTGCGATCCGTCGCGTGGCGCCGCAGTCGAGACGGGTCGGGGGAGTCGAAGCGCGCATTCATGGGGTCGACGTGCTCATCAAATAGTCAGTCTTTGCTTGTGGCGGTTTGCAGCCGGATGGTAAAGTTCTGCTTGTGAAACTCTTCGCAAGCGGCCTCTTCTCACCACAGCGCAGCGGTCGGGTTTGCGATCTCTGCGCTCTTCCGTTACGCGGAGCGCATAGAACGCCACGGTGACAGAGGCGATAATACGAAGGCCTCTGCGTTCTGCGGTAGTGTCGAAGCGGAACCGGCCGGCGCCTGACGATGACCAGAAAAACAGCCGCAACACGCTACGCGCGCGCCCTCTTCGACGTCGCTCTCAGAGAGCAGGCCGAACTCGATCGTATTGACCAGGAGCTTTCAGGGTTCAGCGACCTGATCGACCGGCATCCCACGTTGAGCAAAGTGCTGCTCAATCCGGCCGTTCCGGTTCCGCGCAAACGGGGCGCTGTGACCGAGCTCTCGGCACTTGCCCAGGTGTCGACCATCGTCGGCAAGCTGCTCGCGTTGCTTGCGGAACGCGACCGTCTCGCGTTGCTGCCCGATCTGGTGACCAGCTATCGCGACCGGTTGCTCGCCCACCGCAACGTGGTCCGGGCCGAAGTCACGTCCGCGACGGCGCTCGTTCCGGAGCGGGTCCGTCAGCTACAACAGAGCATCGCCGGCGTCACCGGCCGGACGGTCACCCTCGACACGCGCGTGGATCCGTCGATTATCGGTGGCATCGTGGCCCGCGTCGGCACCGTCGTCTACGACGCCAGCGTCACCCGGCAGCTCGAGAAGATGAGGGAGCGGCTCGTGGAAAGTCTATAAAAATTGTGAGACAACGATGCATCAGCAACCCGATCAGAAAATTGGTTCTCTTCTTCGTGAGCTTCGTGGCTTCGTGGCAAGCGCAGTGATGTTGGTATCCGGTCAGAGAAGCCCATTTTCATGCTACGGGGTGACCCCGCTCCCGAAGAACTTTGTGGTTAATGGCGCGGCTCTTTTGATTCGCTGACCCGACAGGATCCCCATGGACATCAAAGCCGAGGAAATCTCCAAAATCATTCGCGAGCAGATCGGAAGCTACGCCGTCGCCGTCGATGTCGCCGAAGTCGGCAGTATCGTTTCGATCGGAGACGGGATTGCCCGTGTGCACGGCGTCGAGAATGCCATGGCGGGCGAGATGCTCGAGTTCCCGCACGGCGTGTTCGGCATCGCGCTGAACCTCGAAGAGGACAGCGTCGGCGCCGTGCTGCTGGGCGAGTTCAGGGAAATCAAAGAAGGCGACATGGTGAAGCGCACCGGCCGCATCATCTCGGTGCCGGTCGGCGACGAGATGCTCGGCCGGGTGGTGAACGCGCTGGGGCAGCCGATTGACGGCAAAGGACCAATCGGGACAAAGCAGTTCTCCCCGATCGAGCGCCTCGCGCCGGGCGTCGTGGATCGCCAGCCGGTGAGGGAGCCGCTGCAGACCGGCCTCAAGGCGATTGACGCGATGGTGCCGATTGGCCGCGGCCAGCGCGAGCTGATTATCGGCGATCGGCAGACGGGAAAGACCGCGGTGGCGATCGACACCATCCTCAATCAGAAAGAGACCGAGGTCATCTGCATCTACAACGCGATCGGCCAGAAGCAATCGACCGTCGCGCAGGTGGTCCGGACGCTCGCAGAAGCCGACGCGATGCGCTACTCGATCGTCGTCGCCGCGACGGCGGCCGATTTCGCGCCGCTCCTGTATATCAGCCCGTACTCGGCGTGCGCCATGGGCGAATACTTCCGCGACAGCGGCCGTCACGCCTTGTGCATCTACGACGACCTGTCAAAGCACGCGCAGTCGTATCGCGAGATCTCGCTGCTGCTCCGCCGCCCGCCGGGTCGCGAAGCGTATCCGGGCGACGTTTTTTATCTGCACTCGCGGCTGCTCGAGCGGGCGGCGAAACTGAAGAAGGAGGGCGGCGGCGGATCGCTGACGGCGCTGCCCATCATCGAGACGCAGGCGGGCGACCTGTCGGCGTATATTCCGACCAACGTCATCTCGATTACCGACGGCCAGATCTTTCTGGAATCCGATCTGTTCCATCAGGGCGTCCGGCCGGCCATCAACGTCGGCAACTCGGTGTCGCGCGTGGGCGGATCGGCGCAGATCAAGGCCATGCGGCAGGTGGCGGGCACGCTGCGGCTCGACCTCGCGCAGTATCGCGAGCTCGCCGCCTTCGCGCAGTTCGGCAGCGACCTCGACAAGTCGACGCAGGCGCAGCTCAATCGCGGCGCGAGGCTGGTGGAAATCCTCAAGCAGCCGCAGTACGAGCCGCTGCCGGTCGAGCGCCAGGTTGCCATCATCTACGCCGGCACTAATGGATATCTCGACAACATCGCGGTATCGGAAGCGCGGGCGTTCGAGATCGAGCTGTGCAAGTTCATCGAGACGCGGGCACCGGACGTGTTCAGAGGGCTCACCGACAAGAAACAGCTCGACGATCAGCTCAAAGGGGCGCTCGACCGGGCGGTGAAGGAGTTCGCGGGCGACTTCGCGGCGAGGAAGGCCGCCGCGGCGTGACGAGCATCCGCGTCACGACGATCCTGGTTACGACGATCGACGCAGGGCTCGCAGAATAGACACACCAAATGCAACCACGAAAACACGACGTCACGAAGAAACACACGAAGAAGGCCTTCGTGGCAGACAATGCCGCGAGACATCCATGCCGTCTCTGATCGATCTCCGCCGCCGCATCCGTGCGGTGAAGAACACGCAGCAGATCACCAAGGCGATGAAGATGGTCGCCGCGTCGAAGCTGCGCCGCGCGCAGGAGCGGATCATGAGCGCCCGGCCCTATGCGATCCAGATGCAGCGCGTGTTGTCGAGCGTCGCGGGGCGCGTGGATCCCTCGATTCATCCGCTCCTGGCGGTGCGCGAGCGGCGTCCCGAGTCGAAAACGCTGGCCGTCGTCGTGACGGCCGACAAGGGGCTCTGCGGCAGCTTCAATACGAACGTGGTCAAGGCCGCGGGCGCGTTCATCACCGAATCGACCATGCCCGCGACACTCGGCCTGGTCGGCCGCAAGGGACGGGACTTCTTCGTCAGGCGCGGCCTGGCCATCGTCTTCGAGCGGATCGGCATCTTTCAGAAACTGCGGTTCGAGGACGGACAGGCCGTCGCGCAGATCGCCGTGGACGCGTTCGTCTCGGGCGACGTCGATCGGGTGGTGCTGATCTACAACGAGTTCAAGTCGGTGATGACACCGATTGCACGAGCCGACGTGGATCACGCGCCTCCGCCGGAGCCCCACGGCGCCGCGCCCGGGACCCCGCCGGGGGCCGGCTATCTGCCCGTCGAGTACCTGTACGAGCCGTCCGCCCAGGCCATCTTCGATCAGCTTCTGCCGCGCTATGTCGAAGTGCAGGTGTATCGCGCGCTGCTCGAGTCGAACGCGGCGTTCTTTGCCGCGCAGATGACGGCGATGGATACGGCGACGAAGAACTCCGCCGACATGATCGCGAACCTCACGCTGTACATGAACAAAGTCCGGCAGGCGGCCATTACGCGCGAAATCATCGAGGTCGTCTCGGGCGCTGAAGCGTTGTAGGAAATGTGAGATTGCTGATTGCTAATTGTTGATTGCTGATTACCGATTGTTGATTGAGCACTCGATCACTCGAGTGCTGACGCTTGATTGTTGATTTGAATCAGCAATCAGCACTCAACAATCAGCAATCGCGCCCAAGACCATATGGCCACACAGACACAGCAGATCGGCAAGATCGTCCAGATTATCGGGCCCGTCGTCGACGTCGAGTTCGAGGCCGGACATCTTCCTGAGATTTACCACGCGCTGCGCATCTCGACGACCGCCAAGGAGGGCCGCGAGCCCATCGATATCATCGTCGAGGTCGAGCAGCACCTTGGCGAGAACCGCGTCCGGACGGTCGCGATGAAACCGACCGATGGCCTGCAGCGCGGCATGAATGCCGTCGATCTCGGCGAGCCGATCACGGTTCCGGTCGGACCCGAGACGCTGGGCCGCGTGCTGAACGTCCTGGGCGAGCCGGTCGACTTTCCCGATCGACCGGTGCTCACGAAAGAACGCTGGCCGATCCATCGTGCCCCGCCCAGTCTCGAGGACCAGTCCACCGAGCTGAAGATGTTCGAGACGGGCATCAAGGTCATCGATCTGCTGGAGCCGTACCTGCAGGGCGGCAAGATCGGCCTCTTCGGCGGCGCCGGCGTCGGCAAGACGGTCGTCATCATGGAGCTGATTCACAACATCGCGTTGAAGCACGGCGGCGTCTCGGTGTTCGGCGGCGTCGGCGAACGCACGCGCGAAGGCAACGATCTGTGGCTCGAGTTCCAGGAGAGCGGCGTCATCGACATCAACGATCAGAGCAAGTCGCGCGCGGCGCTGGTCTACGGCCAGATGACGGAGCCGCCGGGCGCGCGGTTGCGCGTCGGCCTGTCGGCGCTCACGGTCGCGGAATATTTCCGGGACGCCGAAGGGAAGGACGTGCTGCTGTTCATCGATAACATCTTCCGGTTCACGCAGGCCGGCTCGGAAGTGTCGGCGCTGCTCGGCCGGATGCCGTCGGCGGTCGGCTACCAGCCGACGCTGCTCACCGAGATGGGCGAGCTGCAGGAGCGCATCACCTCGACGAAGAAAGGATCGATCACCTCCGTCCAGGCGATTTACGTGCCCGCGGACGACTATACCGACCCCGCACCGGCGACGACGTTCGCGCACCTCGATGCGACGACCAACCTGTCGCGCGCCATTTCCGAGCTCGGCATCTATCCGGCGGTCGATCCGCTGGCGTCGACGTCCCGGATTCTCGATCCGCGTATCATCGGGAACGAGCACTACGGCGTCGCCCGCCAGGTGAAGCAGATTCTGCAGCGCTACAAGGACCTGCAGGACATCATCGCCATCCTCGGGATCGACGAGCTCTCGGAAGACGATCGGCTGACCGTCGCGCGCGCACGCAAGAT
>QHWF01000488.1 GCA_003222455.1 Acidobacteriota bacterium | reverse complement strand
GCCGCCACGTGACAGGCGGACGGCGACCACGGCGACCCCGATCGCGCTCCCGGCGCCAATCAGATACGGGAACAGCCACGCCAGCCGATTGAAGCCCTTGTCGACCGGCGCGCCAAGCACCTCCTGCCCGCCGTACTTCGTGATGAACCAGGCAACGGCCTCCTCGTGCGTTTTCCCCTGCTCGACCAGCGAGTGGATTTCCGCCTTCTCCGGCTCTCGCATATGGCAGTACAGCATCGGGCAATCGTTCAGCGGACTCTTACAGCCGCCGCACATACACACGATTTCGCTTTGAAGTTTCTTCTCGAGCGGCTTCAACGCGGCAACCGACACCTGTTGCCCCCTGGCCGCCGCGCCGCCATCCTGTGCGAACAGCGACGCCATCGACAGCATCAGCGCGATGAGCACCGTGGCCGTGGTTGTCGCCGCTTCCGCCGGCAGCCTGGCCAGCGCGAAGGAGAACGCCCGCTCGGGCAGCAGCGCGATGCCGGTGCCGACGGCCATCACGCCGAACCCGAACCACACCCAGTTCACCAGAGGGTTCACGTTGATGTGCAGGAACGCGGTCTGCGTCGCCTCGTCCGGCTTCGCCAGCACGATGTAGAGATCCTCGCTCGGCCGTCGGCGGATCGCGACCTCGGTTGTCGGCTGGTCTTCGTGTTTGCGATAAAACCACTTCGCCGGGTAAAGCGTATCGATCTGCCTGCCGGCTTCGAACACGCTGATATGCGCGGTGACCATCTGCTTCTGGTCGTCGTTGGTGACCTTCAACGCTTCGTTGCGCAGCGTGAACCGCCCGACGGTGACCTGCTGTCCAGGCTTCAGCGCCACTTCTTCTTCGAGCTTGAAGCCTTCGCCAGCGAAGCCGAGGAAGATCAGCACGATGCCGAGATGGACGATGTATCCGCCGTAACGCCGCTTGTTCCGGCCGACGAGCCCGATCATCGCGGTGAGCAGGTCGGTTCCGGTCGCGCCGCGCCGCACCTTCGCGCCACACACGAATTCCTGAAGGACCGTGCCGGCAACGAAAGCGCACAACGCGAAACAGATGCCCGAGATCCAGACGCGCACACCGGCCGCGGCGAGCGCGCCCGCCGTGACGAGCGCCGCGAGGACCGGCCACAGGAACGAATCGCGCAGGTTGTGCAGTGTGGATTTCCGCCACGCCAGGAGCGGACCAATCCCGGTCAGAAAGAGCAACACCAGGCCGATCGGCAGCATCCACTTGTTGAAAAACGGCGGGCCGACCGTAATCCGCTCGCCGGTGACCGCCTCGCTCAACGTCGGGAACATCGTGGCGAACAGCACGAAGAACGCCGAGAACAGCAGGATCCAGTTGTTCACCAGAAACGCCGCTTCGCGCGAGACCCACGAGTCGAGCGTATTGCGCGCGCGCAGCAGCGGCATCCTGTAGATGACGAAGCCGAAGCTGACCGTGAGGATCGTCACCATGAAGCCGGTGAAGAGTCGCGTCAGCATGGGATCTTCACCGAACGCGTGCACCGATTGCACGACGCCGGAGCGCGTCATGAACGTGCCGAAAATCGTCAGGAAAAGCGTTAGGATGACGAGTGTCACGTTCCAGACACGGAGCATGCTGCGCCGTTCCTGGACCATCACGGAGTGCAGGAACGCCGTGGCCGTGAACCACGGCAGCAGGCCCGCATTCTCGACCGGATCCCAACCCCAGTAGCCGCCCCACCCGAGCTCTTCATACGCCCAGATCATCCCGAGTGTGAGACCGAACGACAGAAACAGCCACGCGAACATCGTCCAGCGGCGAACGGCGCGCAGCCACGAATCGTCCAGATGCCCCGTAATGAGCGCGGCCATCCCGAATGCGTACGGAATGGTCATGCCCACGAACCCGATGTATAGCGACGGCGGATGGATCACCATCCAGTAGTTCTGCAGGAGCGGATTCAGACCAGTCCCGTCGGCGGGCGGCCGCGTCAGAAACGTCGTGAAGGGGTTCTTGTGCACCACCATCACGAAGAGGAAGAACATCTGCACGGTGGAAATGACCGCAACCACGTACGGGATCAGCTCGCGATGCCGTTCGCGATTCACGTGCACGGCGATCGAACCAAACACCGCGAGCAGGAACACCCAGAACATGATCGACCCGTCGAGCCCGCCCCAGTACGACGTGATCTTGTAGAACAGCGGCTGCACGCTGTCCGAGTAATGCGCGACGTATTTGATGCTGAAATCGTCGGTCAGAAACGCGTTGACGATCACGGCCGACGCCACCGTCATCAGCGCCGCGACGAGATAGAACGCGCCGACGCCGCTCTCGATCAGGCGGTACGACCGGCGTCGCGCTCCGGCAACGGACACGACTGCGGCGTAACTGCAGACGACGAACGTGGCAAGCAGGAGAAACGTGCCGAGGGAGGCCATCTATCCGACCTTCTTCGCCGCCTCGTACTTCGAGGGGCACTTGGCCATGATCCCGTTCGACTCGGTGTGGAAGCCCTGCGGCGTCAACTGCCCTTTCAGGACGACCTCCGAATCGTCTTTGAAGGTGTCGGGCACCACGCCTTTGTACGACGCGTCCATGACGGCGCCCTTGCTCTGCACCTTGAACTTGTATTCGAGCGTGTTGGGCTTCACCAGGATGGAGCCGGGTACGACGAAGCCATGAAGTTGAAGCCGCCGGCCTTCCCATGTCTGCCGGGTGCTCATCACTTCGTCCACATGCTTGTAGTATTCGGTCCCTTCGCGCAGCGTGGTATACATCAGGCCCACGAACGCGAGCAGGAGGACCGCCACGGTCGCACCTATCTTGATATAACGATGTGTCATAAGGACTTTCGGGAAAGCGTCAGCTGTCAGAATAGCTCGACACCGGATCCGATGCAAGGACCGTCGCTGGTTGAGATCCAGCCAAGTTCGAGGATGCCGGACGCCTGTTGCCGATTTTCCGTCAATCACCTGTTAAACGGTGCGGCCGAGCCTGCCTCAATGGACCGGATCAGCTCGCACAGGGCGGCAATGGGCAGGCCCACCACGTTCGCATAGGACCCTTCAATCCGCGGGATGAACCGGGAGGCCAGTCCCTGAATGGCGTAGGCCCCGGCTTTGTCGCGGCCTTCTCCACTCCGGACGTACCACGCGACGTCGTCGTCGCTCAGCGTTGCAAAATAGACCGCCGTTGTCTCGACGTGGCGGCGCTCGCGTGAACCGGCCCGAAGACTGATACCTGTCATCACCTCGTGCCGACGCCCGGAGAGCTGTCGCAACATGGCCACGGACTCTTTGTCGTCTCGGGGCTTCCCGAGAATGATTCCGTCGACGACGACCGCTGTGTCTGCGCCAAGGACGATGCTGTCAAAGGCAGGCCTAAAGGCCTGCGCTACCGGAGCCAGGCCGGTGGGCCTGTTCAACATGGTGGATGGCATCTCGCAGTTCGGCGTCGTCGATTTCCGCGTTCTGGATTCTGCTGCGTCTGGGGCTTCAACACCGGTAGCGCAGCCCTTCCGCCTTCGCGTGAAGCTACGGCGGACCGCCGTAGCCTTGGTGGAGGCGGTCAGGGCTGCCTGTACAGCCGCGGATTTGTCGCTCGCCAGACGCTGGACGTATTCCGCAGGCGATTCGTTCGGGCGCACGCTTTCATCGACGTCCGCGGCGACTGTCTCGAAGTCGAAGCCCGCGGCGCGAAGAAGATCAGCTCGACGCGATGAAGCCGAGGCGAGGATGAGACGCATGCTAGAATTTTTCGATTCCATGCGCCCGCTGGCTCAGGTCGTCCCCTCGGCGCTGGTGTACCTGCTGCGGCACGCGCCCACGTCGCAGGGCAAGGTGGAGCTCGCGTGGAGCGCGGCCGTCGGTCGCGCCCTGCAGCGCGTCACCCAGGTCAAAATGGAGGGCAACATCCTCGTCGTCGAAGCCACGACGGCACAGTGGGTGCAGGAGATCACGCGGGCCAGCCCGATCATCCTGCAGCGGCTCCAGCAGTACCTGGGCGAGAGCACCGTCGCCGGAATCGACGTGCGAACAAATGCCCATCTCCACGTGAAGCCGTCCAATCAGCCATAATCGGCAATCAGTATCTCAGTATTTCTCATATGCGTCAGTCTGTGATCGTCAGCGCGGTCCGAACGCCAACCGGCAAGTTCCTCGGCGTCCTGAAAGGCTTCACCGCGCCGGAGCTCGGCGCGATAGCCGTTCGCGAAGCGATCCGGCGTGCCGGCATCGATCCCGAAATCGTGGACGAATGCATCATGGGCAACGTCGTGTCGGCCGGCCAGGGCCAGAACCCGGCGCGGCAGGCGGCGCTCAAGGGCGGACTGCCCGACCATGTCGCGGCGCTCACGATCAACAAGGTGTGCGGCTCCGGCTTGAAGGCGGTGATGCTGGCCGACCAGGGCATCCGGGCCGGCGATATCGACGTCGCCGTCGCCGGCGGCATGGAGTCGATGAGCAATTGCCCCTACCTGCTGCCGCGCGTGCGTGAGGGACTGCGCTCTGTTTCGCGGTCGAACAGTGTCACATGGGCCATGCCGGCGAAGTCGTCGCGAGCCACTATCACGTCTCACGCGATGCGCAGGACGATTACGCGGCGCGCAGTCATCAGAAGGCGGCGCGCGCCACCGGCGAGGGCGCGTTCGCGGACGAGATCCTGCCCATTTCCATTCCGCAGAAGAAAGGACCGCCGCTCGTCGTCGACCGGGACGAATCGATTCGCGCCGAGACCACCGTCGAAACGCTGGCCGCGCTCAAGCCGGCGTTCAAAAAGGACGGAAGCGTCACCGCCGGCAACGCCCCCGGCGTCAACGATGGCGCGTCCGCGCTGGTGGTCATGGCCGAGGAACGCGCACAATCGCTCGGCTTGAAGCCGCTGGCGCGGATCGTTGCGCAGGCGACGAGCGGCCTCGCGCCGAAGTTCGTGTTGATGACGCCGGTCGACGCCGTGACGCGCGTCGCGGACAAGACCGGCTGGGCGCTGTCCGACGTCGATCTGTTCGAGCTGAACGAAGCGTTCGCAGTCCAGGCGGTGGCGGTCCTCAACGAGCTCGGGATCGACCCGGCAAAGGTCAACGTGCACGGCGGCGCCGTGGCGCTGGGACACGCGATCGGCTCGAGCGGTGGCCGCGTGCTCACGACGCTGCTCTACGCGCTCGCACGGCGGCGGGCGACTCGCGGGATCGCCACCTTGTGTCTGGGCGGTGGGAACGGCGTCGCACTGGCTGTCGAACGCGTGTGACACGGCCCATCACGAAGAACGAAGACACACGAAGAACACGAAGACTAACTGTGCTTCGTGTACGTTCGTACACTTCGTGACTTCGTGAGAGCATGTCGGTCGCGAAAACCGTGTTGATGGACATCAAGACAGTCGCCGTGATCGGCGCCGGCACGATGGGCAACGGCATCGCCCAGGTGTTTGCGCAGTCCGGCTTCCGCGTGCGGCTCGTGGACATCGCCCAGCCGATGCTGGATCGGGCGCGCGGCGCGATCGAGAACAGCCTCCGGAAATTCGTCGACAAGGGAAAGCTGACCGGCGCCGACCGCGATGCCGCCCTGAAGCGGCTCACCACCACCACCGCGCTCGATCAGTTGAGCGACGTGGACTTCGTCGTCGAAGCGATTGTGGAAAACGCGGAGGCGAAGGCCGCGCTCTTTGCGGGCCTCGACGCGATTGTCAGACCCGAAGCGATTCTCGCGTCGAACACGTCGTCCATCTCGATTACCCGGCTGGGCGCCGCGACGAAACGGCCGGCCCTGGTGCTCGGGATGCATTTCATGAATCCAGTACCGCTGATCGGGCTCGTCGAATTGATCCGTGGCCAGGCAACGTCCGACGAGGCGATGCGCACGGCACACGACATCTGCGCCAGGCTTGGAAAAACACCGATTGAAGCGGCCGATTATCCGGGATTCATCGCCAACCGCATTCTGATGCCGATGATCAACGAGGCGATCTTCGCGGTCATGGAAGGTGTCGGCACGGCGGAGGCGATTGACGCCGTGATGAAACTGGGCATGAACCATCCGATGGGTCCGCTGGCGCTCGCGGACTTCATCGGCCTGGATGTCTGTCTCGCGATCTT
>QHWF01000074.1 GCA_003222455.1 Acidobacteriota bacterium | reverse complement strand
CCGGCGAATCATGCGTGTCCTCGTCGTGATCCTGGCGCTCGCCCAACCGTCGGCAGCTGCCGCAGATCAGTCGCCGCTGACGCTCCGGCAGGCGATTGGCGAGGCGTTGCGCGCGAGTCCCGCGCTGCGTGAACCCGGTGACGGCCGCACGGTCGCCGGGATCCGGCAACGGCAGGCAGCCGCGGGCTTCGGCCTCAAGCTGACGCCCACGTTCCAGACGGGGCACCGATCCCGCCGGGTTGAACGCCCGATCGATGGGCGTGTCGCTCTCGAAACGACTCCCGACCGGAACCGCGTTACAGGTCAACGCGACCAGCTTCGAGTTCGGGACGGCGGCGGATCACATCCGCGATTCCGGATACACGGTCGGGATTTCGCAACCGCTGCTGCGCGGCTGGACGTCGGTCGCGTCGGCCGGTCTGGATCAGGCCAGACGACACGCGGACTCCGCGGACCGGCAGTACGCAGACGCGAGCCAGGGCCTCGTGATTTCGGTGGCCGACGCCTACTACAGCGCGGTGCGGGCCCAACGCCTCGTGGACGCGGCCGGCCGTGCGCTCGACCGGGCACGGCAGCTCCGCACCTCGTCCGAAGCGCGATCGAAGGTGGGACTCGCCACCGAACTGGATGTGCTGCGGGCGGATTTGCTGACCTCTCAGTCCGAGGTGGCGATGGCCTCACAGCAGGAAATGCTCGAAACCGCCATGGATACGTTGAAGACGCTGATGGGGCGCCCTGCCGACAGTGAGGTGACGCTCGCCGACACGGAGCTCGCGGTTGACGAGCCTCCGGCCGAATCGATCGAGCGACTGGACAGCCATGGCTCTGGCGAATCGGCTCCGAAGCGCGCGAACGCATCAGCGATGCGCGCCGGAACGCGTCGGTGGCCAGATGGGAACTGTTGCCGCCCGTCAACATCGAGGCCTCTTACACCAAGCGCGGCCTCGGCGCGGCCAAGCCGTATGCATGCGAAAAGATCAAGGCCGACTCTCTCGCCGCCCTGGTGAAAATGGACTTTGTTCACGCAAGCGGGGACGTCTCGGCGTCACGCCTGCGAAGAGCTACAGAAATTCGACGTGAGTCCGCATCGCATCGGCACCCAACTTTTGAACCCCGGCAGGCGACTCCCAGGAGTGCGGCTCGCAAACGGGGTCCCCCATCCAGCAGTAGGGGCGGGTCTCGCTTGACAATGGTCCACGCCGCCACTACAGTGCGTCCGATTATCGATAATCGATAGTAGACGAGCGTCCGGTCCATGCCCATTACCCGTCGCGCCTTTTCGCGTACCGTCGGCCTCGGCCTGCTCGGCGCGGCATTCCCGGTCTCGGCTCAACGCCGGCTGAACGTCAGAGTTGGGCACACCGGTATTACCTGGCCGTGGGGCAACGCCCCTGGGCCCGGCGCAGCCAAACTTGCCGACCCAAACGCCATTGAACAAATCGTCCGGGACGTGTCTGGCCTCGGGTTTCAGGGCCTCGAACTGTTCGGCTGGCAAATCGACGGCATGGAGGCCCACGGGGGACTTGGTCCGCTGCTCGAGCGCTACAAGCTTCCGCTCGTCTCCAGTTACAGCGGCCTGAACCTCACCGACCCTTCTCAGCGCCAATCCGCGATCGGGAGAACGGTCGCGACGGCAAAGCTCGTCAAGAAGTACGGCGGCACAGTGATCGTGTTCGGGCCCAATGGCGTCCGTCGCGAAGCCTACGATTTCGCCGCGAACAAGACCAGCATCGTCGACGCGCTCAACGAGGCTGCGCGCGCGATCGTCGATCTCGGCCTCACGCCAGTCCTGCATCAGCACACCGGAACCTGCGTCGAAACGCGCGAGGAGACCTATGCGGTCATGGAAGCCGTGGATACGCGGTATCTGAAGTTCGGACCCGACATCGGCCAACTCCAGAAGGGTGGATCCGATCCGGTCCGAGTGGTCAAGGACTTCCTGCCGATCGTGCACCACATGCATCTCAAGGACTTCAGCGGCGGCAACGCGTTCCTCGGCTACTGTCCGCTCGGGCAGGGCAAAGTCGACATTCCCACGATCTTGACGATGATGGACGGCAAGAAGATGAACGGGATGGTCATGGTGGAGCTCGATAGCAGCCCGGACATGCCCATGACCGCCAAGGACGCCGCCACGATGGCGAAAGCCTATCTGTCGAAACAGGGTGTGTCCCTGCGGTCCTGATCCCTACGCAAAGGAGAGATCGTTGATGCGCCGATTGAAGGCGGTTCTCGTTGCCCTGGCGATGTTCTCAGCCGTGGACTCCGCCCAAGAGCCGCGCCGGCCTGCCACGCCGAAGCTCGGAGGACCTGTCGCGAGCGAAGGCGGGCGCACCACATGGAGCGATTTTGGCGGCGGACCCGACAACGCTCGGTACCTGACGCTCGAGCAGATCAACAGATCCAATGTCGATCAGCTCGCCGTCGCGTGGACGTACCCGACCCGCGACAACATTTCGTACGTGTTCAACCCAATCGTGGTGGACAACGTCATGTACGTGCTCGCGCGCAACAACTCGCTCGTCGCGCTCGACGCGAGCACCGGGAAAGAGATCTGGATTCACGAAGACCTCTGGGGTATCGCGCCGCGCGGCGTCAACTATTGGGAGAGCAAGGACCGCTCGGATCGCCGGCTGCTGTTCCAGAGGAACAGCTATCTGCAGGCCATCGACGCGCGGACGGGGAAGTCAATCCTGACGTTCGGAGAAGACGGCGTCGTGAATCTTCGTGAAGGTCTCGGACGCGATCCGGCGACGCTGGTGAAAGTCCAATCCTCGACGCCGGGCAAGATTTTCGAGAACCTCATTATTCTTGGATCCGCCGCCGGCGAGCATTACATGGCCGCGCCCGGCGATGTGCGCGCGTTCGACGTCGTTACGGGACGTCTCGTGTGGCAGTTTCACACGGTGCCGCATCCCGGGGAGTTCGGATACGAGACGTGGCCGAAGGATGCCTGGAAGTACATCGGCGGCGTCAACACGTGGGGCGAGATTACGATCGATCCGGCGCGGGGAATCGCGTATTTCCCGC
This sequence comes from Acidobacteriota bacterium, assembly GCA_003222455.1. Taxonomy (GTDB): domain Bacteria; phylum Acidobacteriota; class Vicinamibacteria; order Vicinamibacterales; family CAVVIG01; genus QHWF01. The sequence goes on along the minus strand of QHWF01000074.1, from coordinate 12,050 downwards.
TGGGATCGCCAACCTACGATTTCTATGGCGCCGACCGGCATGGCTCGAATCTGTTTGGCACGTCGTTGCTGGCGTTGAATGCCCGCACCGGGAAGCGACTGTGGCACTTCCAGATGGTGCACCACGACCTCTGGGACTACGACAACACGGCCGCGCCCCAACTCACGACCATCCGACGCAACGGGAAATCGATTGATGTCGTTGCACAGGCGGGAAAGACCGGATTTCTGTACGTGTTCAACCGCGTCACCGGTGAGCCGATCTGGCCGATCGAGGAGCGGCGCTTCCCCTCCAGCGATATGCGCGGCGAGCAGGCGTGGCCAACACAGCCGATTCCCACAGCGCCGCCGCCCTTCGTGCGTCAATCACTGTCCCTCGACGACATCAACCCGTACATTCTGACGGTCAAGCAGCGCGAGCAGTGGCACACACGACTCGCGAACGCGCGCAATCTGGGACTGTTTACTCCCCCGTCGGTCAAGGACACGGTGTCGATCCCTGGCGCACAAGGCGGGGCGAACTGGGGCACAACGGCCGCCGATCCGGCTCGCGGCGTCGTGTACGTGATGGGCATCAACGTTCCATCGATTTACAAGCTGAGCGCCGACGCTCCGCGTCCGGCTGGCGGAAGAAGGGCCGGGCCCGCCGAAATCGCTGCCGGCGGCGCGATCTATGAGCAGCGATGTCAGACGTGCCATGGCGCCAACCTGACAGGCAGCGGCAGCTATCCGTCGCTGGTGGACATCACCACGCGGTTGGGAGAGGAACTGTTACGCGGCGCGATAACGGGTGGCGGTCCGGGAATGGCTCCGAATGACGATTTGAGCGAGCAACAACTCACGGCACTGCTGGCATTCCTCGGCAACCCAACTGCAAGCGCGGCAGGCGGTCGCAACAACGAGGATGGCAAAACAGAATTGCCGCCAGGACCCGTCGTGGCATCAGGCGGCGCCCCGGCGGGCCGCGTCGTCCCGGCCGGACGTCCCGGCGGCATGGTGGGTCCGTCGTATCCTCCCGGAATTCCCGTACCGGAAGTGCGCATGTACACTGCCTATGGGATGAACGGGACGATCGTGAAGCCTCCGTACTCAACGCTCACGGCGTACGACCTGAATACAGGAACGATCAAGTGGCAAGTCCCTGCAGGAGGCGATGACGAACGCGCCGTGGCCGAAGGCGCGAAGAACACCGGCTACATCTTGCAACGAACGGGGATCATCACGACGTCTGCGGGCCTGCTGTTTCATGCCGGTGGCGACAGCACACTGCGCATCTACGACGCTGAAACGGGCCAGGTTCTGCGGACCGCTCCGCTGCCGGCCGGATCGCGGGGAATTCCGGCCATGTACGAGGTCCACGGCCGCCAGTTCCTCGTCGTGAATGCCACACGGGCGGGCGCGGGCGCTGTGGTCCGGACGCCGTCACCGAGCGACCGCGCGTACGTGGCGTTCGCGCTGCCTGAACAGGTGACGTCCAAGTGACACGGAACCCTGTCCTGGATTTCGGCATCGACAAGGGCTCATTGCGCTATGTCGGCTGCGGACTGCAACGTCCTGAGTGCATCCTCGCCGAACCGGACGGCACGCTCTGGTCGGCCGACGCACGCGGAGGGGTTGTGAGACTCGCCAATGGCAGTCAGCAGTTGATCACCCAGACGCACTCCGAGCACTTCGAGCGCGCGCCGTCGGAAGCCAGTCGCTATCTCGAGGGAACGTTGCCGAACGGTCTTGCGTTCGCGCGGAGCGGCGACATTTTGATCTCGAACTTTGGCACCGATCGCCTCGAGCTGATGTCGCGCGATGGCAGTTCGAAAGTGCTCGCCGACAGCATCGACGGGAAGCCGGTCGGCAAAGTCAACTTCGTCTTGCGCGATTCGAAGGACCGCATCTGGATCACCGTGTCGACGAGACTGAAGAACTGGATGCACGCGTTGCGCCCCGATCTCGCCGATGGCTACATCGCTTGCTACGAGAACGGGGCGTTTCGTATCGTTGCCGACGGATTTCATTTCACCAACGAAATCCGGTTTGATGCGAAAGAAGAGTTCCTCTACGTGGTGGAAACAACAGGTGGTCACATCACTCGTCTGCGAATCGATGACAACGGAGCGGTCAGCGAGCGCGCAATCTTCGGACCGAGCACCCTCGGAACCGGCGCGTGGCCCGACGGCATCGCATTCGACAGCTGTGGGAACGTGTGGGGAACGCTGGTCTACTCGGACAAGCTGTTCGTGCTGACACCCCAGGGAGATTTCCGTATCCTCCTTGACGAAGGGGATCCTGTGAAGGTGGACGCACTCGAGCAGGCGTTTTGCGACAATCGGGTAACCGAAAAAGAGCTGTTCGCCACCGGTCGCGGAGTCGCCCCGTGGATGGCGAGCGTTACGTTTGGCGGCAGCGACCTGCAGACCGTCTACATCGGTTCGTTGAAGGGGGATCGCATTCCCTATTTCCGTGCGCCCGCGCCAGGGCTTCCGATGTCGCATTGGCACGACGGCGATCGACTTTCGAGGTGAGAACGATGCCGACAGTCGCGAGGATCGGCGGTACCAAAGCGCGACCACGGCGGCGCGAACGCCGTGTACTGCGCGAGGAGATTCGCGATCAGCTGATCGACGACATCCTCAACGGCCGCCTGTCTCCAGGGGACCGAATCATCGAAGCGCGCGTCGCCGAGGAATTCGCCGTCAGTCAGGCGCCAGTGCGCGAAGCGCTGCGTGATCTCGACGTGCTTGGGTTCGTAGAAAGCTCGCCGTTTCGCGGTGCCGTCGTCCGGCAGATCTCAGCCGAGGAATTGCTGCAACTCTATCCGATCCGCGCGGTCCTCGAAGGTCTGGCAGCCCGGGAAGCCGCGATGCGGATACGACCCGCGGCACTGCGGAAGCTGCAGAAGCTCCTCGAGACCATGCGCAGCGTGGCTGCCGAAGGCGACGAGCGATTAGCGGTCCAGACCGACTTTGCCTTCCATCTGACGATTGTCGAGGCGTCGGAAAACCGGCTGCTGCAGCAGATCTGGGATCGAATGCGGCTGGCCACCACGACGTTTCTCACCGTTATGAAGTCGCACCATTCGCTGAGCGAAATCGCCGAACGTCACGCGGCCGTCCTCGATGCGCTGCGCGCGCACGATCCGTCGGCCGCTGAACAGGCGATGCGCCGTCACATCGAGGAGCCCGGGCAATGGATGCGGGCGGCGCTCGCGGAGGAAGCTGACCGATCGAAGGTGGAAGACACGCAGCACACCAGGAGCGTGTCTGAGAAACGTAAACACGCTCCTGGTAGGAGTCCGTCGCACGCTACTCGGACGGACTCCTAGAAGAACGCGCGGACATCGCAAGTGATCGCGTGGGATCCGACCATTCGCCCGTCGCGACGAGGTTTCGATTGATGCGTGGACTCTGCTGTTTCGCCGTTGCGATCCTGGTATTCGTCTCGTCAGCCCACCGCGACGTGCGTGGCGACCTTCGCGCGGGCGGTGGCGCGTCGAAGAACTTCGTCCCGGACAGCACCTTTGCCGGGTCGAGCCTGACCGGATGGCGCGCGATCGGAGAGGCAACGTGGCGCGCCGATGATGGGGAGATCGTCGCGACGCCGAAATCTGGTGGCTGGCTGATGCTGGATCGCCCGTACGAGGACGTTGCAGTTGTCGTCTCGTTTCGCTGCGCAGCTGGATGCATGACCGGTGTGTTGCTTCGCGCTGAACAAACCGCGGACGGCGGCAGCAAAGGCATTTTCGTTTCCATCAGCGACCAGGATCTCGGCTCGTACCGAATCGCGCTCGATTCACGCGGCAACCAGACGTCTCGAGAGCGGCTGAGGAGTCCGGGCGGAGGACAGTTGCGCGTCGCGCCTGGTGCTGACGGTGCGCCCGCCGCTGCTGCTGGTCGTGGCGGCGCACCAGGCGGTGGTCCGCCGGGGCCGCCGCCGATGCCCGGAGGAATGCCGTCGCCAATCCCCAGACCGGACACCACGCTTCGTACGGGCGACTGGAACACGATCGAAGTGGTCCTCGATGCCAACATCGTGCGCGCGTTCCTCAACGATACGGCGGGGATCAGAGACGGCGTGGCAGACCCGGCGTACGGGGCGTTCGGACCGTTTGCTCTCTATGCGGGCGGATCCGGCGAGGTGCGGTTTCGGAATATCGCGTTCAAGGATCTGCACACGAGAGTTGCCCAACCCGAGAAGGTCTCGGATCGATTTCGCATACAGCGACTGAACGAGTTTTACTACTCATGGGGCCCGGCGGTCGCCGATTTCAATCGTGACGGATCGCTCGACATCGTGTCGGGTCCGTATTACTACCTGGGACCGTCCTACACCGAGGCGCGGCAGATTTATGTCGGTGGGACCATCGACCCGGGCTCGCAGTATTTCAACGGCCTGCAGTACGCGTATGACTTCACCGGCGACGGATGGCCGGATGTCCTGAACGCGATCTTCCAGCGGCCCGCGGTGCTGTACGTGAACCCCAAGGGAGCGTCGCGCCGCTGGGAGGCCCACACCGTCACCGACACGATGACGTGTGAATTCATGTTGTTGAAGGACATCGACGGCGACGGTACGCCCGAGTTCATCTTCAAGGACAGCGAAAACAAGTTTGTGTTTGCGAAGCCCGATCCGGCCAATCCGACCGGCATGTGGACCAAGCACGCCATCAGCGAGCGAGGACCATGGGCCAACCATGGCATGGGCGTGGGCGATATCAACGGCGATGGGCGCGTCGACTTCCTGAACGCCTACGGCTGGTGGGAGCAGCCGGCCGATCGACAGTCGACAAACGGTGATCGACGATCGTGGCCTTATCACCCATTCGCATTCGGCCGGTGGTCGCGGTCGAGTCCCGGCGGCGCCGAGATGGCGGTATACGACGTGAACGGCGACGGGCTGAACGATGTCGTCACCAGTCTGCAGGCGCATGGTTGGGGCCTGTCCTGGTTCGAGCAGAAGAAAGGCCCGGGCGGTGAACGGTCGTTCGTCGAGCACCAGATCATGGGCGACTTTTCTACCGAAAATGCCGGCGGCGTCACCTTCTCGCAACTCCACGGCGCAACCTCCGCCGATGTTGACGGCGACGGCTTGCCAGACTTCATCACGGGCAAGCGCTTCTGGTCGCATCTCGACACGTTCATCGACCCCGATCCGCAGGGCGCGCCGGTGCTGTATGTGTATCGAACAGTACGCAATGCGAAAGCACCGGGAGGGGCGGAGTTCGTTCCCGAGCTCATTCACAATCGGTCCGGCGTCGGTTCGCACGTGGCCGTCGTCGATCTGAACAACGACAAGGCACCGGAAATCATCACCGGCACCAAGAACGGGACCTTCATCTTCTGGAATAACTGGAAAACCCCGCCTTCGCCGAAGGCTCGGCGAGGCCCGCCGTAGCTCGCCGATGAGATAGTCGCAGCGAGCGGAGGCGGCTGACCCACTGGAACATTGGACGATTGGCAGATTGGACGAACCGGACCCGTCTCCGATGGCTGTTTGTGGCTGCTGCAGGATGCGTGCTCGTTACGGGCCTGCTCGTCGCCGGCAGATGGAGGTCTCGACCGGATCCAGCGCTACCGCAACGTAAACAGCAAGACGTCGCTGCGAGCGGCTACGCGGATCCCGCATTGTGCGCATCGTGCCACGGCAACATCGCCAGGACTTACAAATTGACGGGCATGGCTCGATCGTTTTCGAAGGTTCGAGCCGATGGCTTTGCGAACGCCCGTTTCTATCACGCCGCCTCCGATCGCCATTACACGATGGTCGAGCGCGGCGGCGCACTCCTGCAGCGGCGTCATCAGATAGCATTCGGTGGCAAAGAAGCCAACGTCGTCGAGGTCAGCGCCGATTACGTGATCGGCTCCGGAAATCATGCGCGAACGTTCGTGCACCGCGCGCCTGACGGCAGGCTGTTGCAGCTCCCGGTGAGCTGGTATGCGGATCGGGGCGGTCATTGGGCAATGAGTCCCGGCTACGATCGGCCGGCGCACCTCGACTTCCGCCGCGTCATCGACGACGGTTGCCTGTCGTGCCATAACGGCTACCCGCGTGGTCAGGTCCACAACGAGGGGACTGGACCCGAATTCACTGGCGAGTTGCCGGAAGGCATCGATTGCCAGCGTTGTCATGGCCCCGGACAACGGCATGTCGGTGCGATGCGAGCTGGAAAGGTCGATGCGGGTCGCCGCGCAATCGTCAACCCAGCTGCCTTGGATCGCGAACGGCAGCTGGAAGTCTGCATGCAGTGCCACCTCGAGCCGACGAGCAGTCCCCTCCCATTTCAGATTCGCCGCTACGAGCATCCGCCGTTTTCGTATGTTCCGGGGAGGCCGCTCGGCGATGCGTTCATCTACTTCGACCATGCCCCGACATCTGCGCGCGAGTATGGCGACAAGTTCGAGATCGCCGGCGGCGCGTACCGGCTGCGGCAATCGTCATGCTTTCAAAACAGTCAGATGACGTGTGTGACGTGCCACAACCCGCACGACGTTCCGCGGGGAGAGGGTGCGGTGCAGCACTATGTTGCCGTGTGCCGCAGCTGCCACGACACGGCGCACCCGCGCGGCGCACCGCGCGCGGCGTTCGCCGGACCGCGCTCGACATGCCTCGATTGCCACATGCCGAAACGCCGCGCTGAAGATGCCGTCCACGTGGTGATGACGGACCACTTGATCCAACGGCGCAGGCCGGCGCGCGATCTGACGGCGACCCTCAAGGAGCCTGCGGCAGCCGACACAAATCACTATCGAGGTGAAGTTGTTCTGTACTATCCACCGGCACTGCCGTCCACGCCGGAAAACGAACTCTATCTGGCGCTCGCACAAGTGCAGCAGGGCTCGAACCTGGCGGCCGGAGTACCCCGCTTGCAAAAGGCCATTGAGACCTACGCGCCCAACCGCGTTGAGTTCTATTACGAGCTCGCACACGCCTATGCGAAGACGGCTGACCATGCTGCGGTCATCCGGTGGTCTGAGGCCGCGCTGCAGCACAACGTCAACTTCGCGCCGGCGCTGAAGGAGCTCGCCTCCGCCGCCGCGGCGCTGGGTCAATGGGATCGCGCAATCGAGGCGCTGCAACGCGCCGTGGCCCTTCGCTCCCGCGACGCACACGCCATGGCGGATCTGGGCAACGCGTATCTGCAGCGACATCGCGTAGACGAGGCGATTGAGACCTTACGGCGGGCACTCGCACTCGACTCCACCTTGTCGCGCGCGAGCAACACGATGGGGCTCGCGTCTCTCGCCAAAGCCGATCCGGATCGGGCCGAACCGCATTTTCGCGAGGCGATTCGCATTCAGCCGGATCTTGCGGAAGCGCACAACAACCTCGCGAATCTGCTCGCGGGCCGTCACGCCTACGCCGAGGCCGCGTATCACTTCGAAAGTGCGTTACAGAGCGATCCGAAGTATGCGGAGGCCCATCACAGCTACGGATTGGTGCTCGCGATGATGAAGTCGTACACCAAGGCGGCGGCGGAGTTGAAGGAGGCGCTGCGGTTCTCTCCAGGTCTGGCACGGCCACACACGGACCTCGCGGACGTGTTGGCGATCACCGGCCGTGTCGGCGAAGCGGCCCGAGAGTACGAGCTCGCCATTCAGGCGAATCCCAGCGAATATGAAGCGCACTACGGGCTGGGGGAGATACTGGCGCGTCAACACCGGACCAGCGAGGCGGTCGCGCACTTCCAGGCGGCAGCGCAAAGCTCCGACCCGGCGCTGCGCGACGCGGCGAGGACGCGGCTGGCGGCCCTGCGGTAGGACTAGAAGTGTGTCCGAGTAAGTTCAACCACGGAGGACACGGAGGACACGGAGGCAAAATCCTGTGGGTTTTCGCCAATGAACCTCCGCGTCCTCCGCGTCCTCTGTGGTGGGATTGGCGTTACTCAGCCCTGAGCCGCAGCCCCTGTGTCCCGAGATTCCCGTTGACAACCCGCGCTAGATAATCGATTATCGAGCGCCTTTGCGACCGGGAATCGACGGGACTGTGTGCACATTCGCCAGATCAGGAGGGCGTGTGGTGAACCGCTTTTTCGTCCCGATTCGGGTGCTGTTGTCGGCGTCCCTGCTGCTGTGGGCCGCCCCCGCGATGAGCCAAAGCTTCTACGGCTCCGTCCTCAGCGTCATCAAGGATGCTCAGGGCGGAATCGTCCCGGGCGCCACCGTCGTGCTGACCAACGTCGCGACCAGCGAGCGGCGCGAGGGCGTCAGCGCCGACGACGGCACCTTTCAATTCGTGAATCTGGTGCCGGGGACCTATCGCCTCGAGGTCGAGCTGACTGGGTTCCAGCGGTTTGTGCGCGAGGGGATTGAGGTCAACGTGCAGGCGACGCCGCGAATTGAGGTGACGCTGCAGCTCGGCAACCTGGCGGAAACGCTCACCGTCATCGGAGCGTCGCCGCTGCTGCAGACGCAAAGCGCGTCAGTCAGCACCGTCGTCGGCAGCCGGCCGGTGCAGGACCTGCCGCTGAACGGACGGAACGTGCTGAATCTGATTGCGCTTGCACCCGCGGTTGTGCCGCAGGGCGGGAGCGAAGGCAGCTTGACCGGCAAGAATGTTTTTGCGGCCGGCAACTACCAGATTGGCGGTGGAGTCGCCAACCAGAGCGCATCTTTCTTCGATGGCGTATCGGTGCAGGATGCTGCGTACGGCAACATCGTGGTGCTGACGCCCAGCCCAGACGCGGTCGAAGAATTTCGGGTCCAGACCAACAACAGCAGCGCCGAGTTCGGGCGGTTTACGGGTGGCGTGGTCAACATGGCCTCTCGATCGGGCACCAACAGCTTCCGCGGCAGTGTGTTCGAATATCATCGCAATAAGGCGCTGAACTCCAACACGTTCTTTGGCCAGCGGGCTGGGCTCGACAAGCCGCCGTTCGTGCAGAACAACTTCGGCGGCTCGCTCGGCGGTCCGGTCCTCAGAAACAAGCTGTTCTTTTTCTCCAGTTACGAAGGCTATCGGAACCGCGAAGGTGTCCTGTTCCGGAGGACCGTCCCGACCGCGGCAATGAAGATCGGCGATTTCTCCGATTATCGAAACCTGGCAACGGGCGCCGTGGTGCCCATCTACGATCCGTGGACGCAGTGCGGCATCATGAATCCGGGAACCGGCGCCTACAACGGCGACTGCGGGACGGCACCAAATCGTCTGCAGTTCCCGGGCAACGTGATTCCGGCAAACCGGATCAGCCCGGTCGCAAGAAGGTATCTCGACTTTCCGGTCTTCGCTGACCCGACGGTGCCCGGCCGGTGGAGGACCGAGAACTTCGAGCGGAATGCATCGGTTGGCGGCGACAACGATCAGCTCAATTTCCGCGGCGATTACAACCTGAGCCAGGAGCAGCGTTTGCTGGGACGCTACACGCGGTTCGAGTCGACGAACCTGCCGGTCGACTTGTACGGCAATGGTCAGCGGCATGGCGATCCGTATTCGCCGGAACACTTCATCACCACTCAGGCGATGGTTGCCGACACCTATACGTTCAACTCGAGAACGGTACTGGACGTTCGCTTCGGCTTTTTGCGCTGGGATTACGACCGCACGCCGGGCAACCTTGGCATTGACCTCGTGCAGTCGTTTGGGTTGCCAAAGACTCCGTATGGCGAGATTTCAGAGCGCAGCGGGATTCCCGGGATGGAAACCATCCCGACTATTGCTGCAGGTTCGAACAGTTTTCTCAGCACCGGTCTCCTTTACGCTGACGACCGCGTGTACTCGGTTACGCCGACGCTGACGAAGATGGTCGGCGGTCACACGCTCAAGCTCGGCGCCAACATCATGCGCGCCGAAGTCAACTACTTCCAGAACAACTCGACGGGAGGTACGTTCACGTTCAGCAACGCGCCGACGGCGCTCGACGGAACCAATCCGGGCGCAACGGGGGATCCGTTCGCATCGTTCCTTCTCGGCATCCCGACCGGAGGCACGTACCAGTCGTCCGCGTACACCTACGGCCGAACGAACTATCAGGCGTACTTTGTTGACGATTCATGGCAGGTCAATTCGAAGCTGACGTTGAATCTCGGCGTCCGGTGGGAAATTCCCGGGGTCTACACGGAAAAGGACGATCGCATCGTCAGCTTCAACCCGGTTGCCATTAACCCGATCCTCGCGGGAAGGACCAACCCGATCACCGCAAGTCCCTATCTCGGCGCGTTCGAGCTGGTGAACAGCGACGCGCAGCCGAAGCGCGGTCTCAGGAACGAAGTGTTCAACCGCGTCGCGCCGCGAGTTGGCTTTGCGTATCAGATTACCGACAACACGGTCGTACGCGGCGGCGGTGGGACGTTCATCACTCCGTCAACGGCGAGATTCCAGGACGGGGTCAATGGCCCCGTCATCAACCGCGTGAACAACATCGTGACCAGCGTTGACGACAACCGGACGTTCTTCACCGATTTCAACAACCCGTTCCCCACGGGCGTGCAGAATTTCCCGGGTCGCGATGCGAGCTTCCAGCAGGCGCTTCTGGGTGGCACGGCAAGTCAATTCTACAGGGATGAAGAGGGGTATCCCGGCTACACGCACCAATGGAACGTCGCTCTACAGCATCAGTTCCGGAATAACCTGTCGACGGAAATCACGTATACCGGTCTATACGGCTATCACCTGCCCAACACGCTCAACATGAATCAGCTGGGGAGAGAGTATATCGATCGGGCGGCAAACGATCCGAACGTGTGCAGTCTGACGAACAACCAGATCATTCCGCAGGGGCAGCCCGGCTACGTATCGAGCCAGCGCGATACCTGCTACGGCGCGTACCTGCGGCAACAGGTGCCGAATCCGTTTGCCGGATTGATCCGTGAGGGATCGTTGTCTACTCAGACAGTTCAGCGAGCGCTCCTGCTCGTGCCGTCTCCCCAGTATGCCTCGGCAAATCGGCCTGGCTACTTCGGCTCGAGCCGCTATCACGCGCTGCAGCTGCGCGCCGAGAAGCGTTTCGGCGCCGGCGGCCTCGTCGGCGGGAATTACACGTTCTCGAAGAACATGACCAACGTGGAAACCCTCACCAACTGGCTCGAAAGCGGTGCCGGCACACCGTCGGCCGGATACCAGGCGAACAATCTCGACGACGAGTGGGCACTGAGCAGCTTCGACGTGCGTCACCGGGTCGTCCTCAACTACGTCGTCGACCTTCCGTTTGGCGAAGGCCGCCGGTTCCTCAGTGGCGCGAGTGGCATCGTGCGAAACCTGGTGAGCGGATGGAGCTTGAACGGCGTGACCACGCTCCAGAGCGGATTCCCGCTCGGCTTTACCGCGACTCCGAACCTCATCGGATCCGGCTACGGTTTGCGACCGAATGTCGATCCAAACTGCGACAAGACGGTTGAGGGGTCTGCGTTGGCGCGGCTGGACCAATGGTTCAATACGAGCTGTTTCAGTGTACCCAACGCTGGATTCGTCGCGGCCAATCCGTCGAGCGATCCGCGGTTGCGGTGGCAGCTTGGCAACGAGCCGAGAACCGATCCCGACCTGCGGGGTCACGGCATCAACAACTGGAACCTGGCCGTTGCAAAAACCACTCGCGTCCGCAATCGCGTCAACCTGACGCTGCGCGCCGAGGCATTCAACCTGTTCAACCGCGTGCAGTTCGGATTGCCGAATACGCAGGTGACCACAGCCGCAACCACGACGCTCGGCCGGGTCACAACACAAGCGAATCAGCCGCGACTGATGCAGCTGGCGCTACGGTTGGCATTCTGAAGCAGTGAGAGCCCTTGATCGAGCGCGTCCTGCTGTCGCAGATTGGCGGCCTGATATGTACTCGCTCCCGCTCGAGAGAGCGAACCTCACGATCAACGCAGAGGCCGCAAAGGACGCAAAGAAAGCGGTGTGTTTCTCAGCGGCCTTCGCGGCCTTTGCGTTCTGCGGCGTTGGTTACTCGGACACGGTCTTAGGGCGCCGGGCTGACGGCCGATGAATCCGCAGTTGACTGAACTGATGCTGCGTCGACGGATCCGACCTCCTGCCGCAGACGACGAATATCTTCTCCGACTGGGGATTCTGAAGCTGCTCGCGATCAAGGACTCCGATGTTCGTGTGTCAACACTCGAGCAGTGC
>QHWF01000487.1 GCA_003222455.1 Acidobacteriota bacterium | reverse complement strand
TGAACCGGAGCTGCAAAACCTCGCTTCTCAGCCACCCGTGCGGATCCCGAAAAACCGCCACATACTCGTGCCCCGTCAACCGATAGATCTCAATTTCCTTGGTGTCGCGCTGCACGACGATGACTTCGCGCACGCCCAGACGAGCAAAGAACGGAAGCTTGTCGTAGGTTTCGTCTTCTGGCGAACGGATCTCGATGACCGCGTCAGGACCGCCGCCGCGAATGCCATCCGGCGCGATGATGTCCCGCCGTCCAGCGGCCACGAATGTGAGGTCCGGTATCCGATAATCCTGGCTGCCCGAAGCTTCATTGAATACATTGATTCCTGGCGCCAGTACGCCGCGTGCCGTGCGCTCGCACAGGGGCCCCAGAAAACGATCGATCGCGCTCACTATTCGTTGATGCTCATATGCTGGCGCCGGAGCCATATGGAGGACACCTTCCCACACTTCGTCGTAGCGGTCGATGCCGGTCTGGCGCCGACGCGCCAATTCCTCGCCGGAAACCTGAAGAATCACTCCTCGCATGCACTCATTCTATAGCCCGTGGGCCATCGTGCGGTTTATCGCTCCGCCTCGAGCGTCTGGCGCGGCCACGCGATCAGATCCTGATGGCCGACGACGATCCGCGAGCGGCCGGCTTCGACGTGCGTGAGGCGCCTGGTCGTCCAGCCCGCGATCATCGATACCTGCTCGGGCGCGACTTCACCCGCCGCACGCGCCCACCCTTCAATCAGCTGATGCTGGAGATCGCGGGCATCCGGGTCAAGGATCCAATCGCTCCTCTCACGTTGCACGTAATATCCGGCCGCGGCGAACGCCCGCTCGGCGTACACCGCCGCGTCGGGCCCGGCGGCAGCGCCGAATCCCTTGTCGCTGCGTTGCTGATGGCGATTCATCAGCGCTCGAATGCCATCGTCTTCCCGTTCCGCGGGCCGGCACTCGAAACGCCCGTCGTATGACAACGCAAAGAGCGCCGCCGCGCCGGCCGCACGGCACTGTCTGGCGAGGGCATCGAGCCAATCCGCCGAAACGAGATCCAGCAGCGCTGAGGCAGTGACCAGGTGACGGCCCGAGCAGATCTGGAGGCTGTCGACGGGCCCCAGATTCATTTCACAGGTTTCGACGGCACCCGCCATCGCTGTGCGGCCGCGCGCTTCCTCGAGCAGCGCCGCATCGCGATCCACGAGCAGCCAGTGTTGCGGCCGTGGCAGACGACTGGTGAGATAGCGGACGTTCGAGCCGATCCCTGCGCCAAGATCCACGATGCGCACCGGCCCGTGACGCTCGATCTCGCTCGCGATCCGCCGCGTCAGCGACGCCGATCGCGCGGCCGCATCGGCTGGTTCGCGCAGGGCGAGCCAATCAACGAGCGATTCAGCCATCTCTTGAAATCCCGCCAGCCACGACGATCAACGCAGAACTCGCGGAACCCGCAGAGAATACGTGGCGTCCGCCTTCAGGTGGATAATCCGGCTGAAGCCGGACCCCACGTTTGTTCCGCGAGTTCTCCGGTTTCTGCGTCGACTGTCGTGCCATGTGGCCGCGTCAGTCAGTCGGACACGCTCCCTAGCGCCTCGCTCATCTTTCGCACCGCATCTTCCCAGGACGGCAGCCGGTCGCGTCGGCGGCGTGCGCCGGCGGCAAGACGCGTACGCAGACCAGGGTCCGTGATAACGGCACGGAGCGCATCGGTGAAGGCCTTCTCATCCCCGGGTGGCACCAGAATGCCGGCATCGTCGCCGACAAGCTCCGAAATCGCGACGGTACGCGTGCTGACGACCGGCACGCCGCGCGCGAGCGCCTCGGCGACCGCCATGCCGTACGTCTCGTGCAACGTCGCCAGCACGAACAGATCGGCCCGATCGTACAGAGCGTCGAGGCCCGGCGCATCGAGCTCACCTGTCAGGACGATGCGGTCGTCCAGGCCATCGGATCGAAGCTGGCCCCATAACCGCTGCACGGTCGGCGGGTCGCGCGTGAGGCTTCCGGCACAGGTGAGACGCCAGCGTCGCTCGGTGATCGAAGCGAGCGCGCGGAACAGGATCGCGTGACCTTTGCCCCGATTGAGGGTGGCGACGCACAGGAGCTGCAACGGCCCGTCGCGGGAGTCCCCGTCGCGGTTGTCGCGCTGGGGGCCCCGGGAGCCGCACGCAAGCGGCACACGCTCGGTGCCCGGCTCGATCATCACGATCCGGTTCCGTGCGATCCCGTACCCCTCGACGACGGCTGCTGTGGATCGGCCGGTGACGATGACGAGCCGCGCTGCCACGATCGCACGCCGCTCGGCGCCACGAAGGTGCGCGGCCGTTTCGGCGTCGAGGCCGACTTCGCACCCGAGCGGAAGGTGGACGAGCGCCACAATGCGGAGCCGGCACGCTTCGCGTTCGATCTGCTCGGGCATGGCCCCGAGCGCGAGGCCGTCGATCACGACCGTTGCGCCATCCGGCAACGCAGCGAGCACACGCGCGGCCGCGGCCAGCGCCGCTGCGGTGGGTCGCGGAAATGTGCCATCGAGCTCCCGAGTCTCGACCGACCATCCGCGCGCGCGCAATCCGGCAACGATCCGGCGGTCGTATTCGTATCCGCCCGTTCTGGTCTCGAGTGATCCGGGCACGACGAAATCAACCGCGTGGGGTCTCACCACGCAATACGGCCTTCGAAGCCGCCCGAGGCGACGTGCGATTCGTGAAGCGTGACCCGAACGCTTTCGATGCCGCGGGCGGCCGCGCCAAGATCTCCGCGCTTCATCGCCTCGCACAGCCGGTCGAACACGACTCGCGCCAGGAACTCCGTCGTCGTATTCCGTCCCTGGAACGCCGGGTCCTCGTCCAGGTTTCGATAGCTCAGACCAGCGAGGACGGCGTGGAGCGCGTCGGTGGCACGGCCGATGTCCACGATGATGCCGTCGGGATCGAGATCGGGCTTGCGGAGCTCGACATCGACGACGTATGTGGCGCCGTGGAGCTGCTGCGCCGGGCCAAACACCGATCCGCGGAGACTGTGCGCGATCATCATGTGGCCACGGACGGAAACTGTGTACATCGTTGTTCAAGTCTCAAGTCTCAAGTCTCAACGCTCAACGCTCAAGTCTCAAGGTCAACGCCGAACGGGTCCCCGTGAGACTTGAGCCTTGAGAGTTCAGACTTGAGAGTACCGAATCCGATGACACAGCGTGTCGCCGGGTGTCGCCGCCAGATCGGCCATCACCTGGGGCAGCGAGTCAAAGGGACTCTCACCCGTAATCAACGTATCCAGGACGGCGTCTTTGAGCAGCTCGAACGTGAGCTGCATCCGCCGCCGCGAGTCCCATCGGGCCCGCTGTGACGCCGCAACCATGCCCACCTGCGACGACTTGATGGTGAGACGCCGGGCGTGAAACGCTTCGCCCAGGGCAACCGGAACGAGCTGCGCGCCGTACCAGCTCATCTCGAGAATCGTCGCTTCGAAGCCGGCCACCCGCAGCGCCGCCTCGAGTCCCGCCGCCGAGCCGCTGGCATGAATGACGATGTCGGCATCGGCTGAAGCCGTATCGGGAGATGCGAAACGCAGGCCAAGCACGCGTGCGATCGTCGCGCGGCGAAGATTGACGTCGACGAGCTCGACGAGGCAGCCGGGTATCTGGGCGGCGAGCCACGCGACCAGACAGCCGACCGTGCCGGCGCCGATTACGGTGATGCGATCGCCGATGGCCGGCGCCGCGTCCCACAGGCCGTTGACTGCCGTCTCGAGGTTCGCCGCCAGCACGGCGCGCTGGACCGGCACGCCGTCGGGCAGGACGTGCGCTGCATGCGCGGGAACGATGTACCGCGTCTGGTGCGGATGGAGCACGAAAACATTGCGGCCACGCAGCTCATCGGGCCCTTCTTCGACGCAGCCGACGCTTGCATATCCGTATTTCACTGGGCCCGGGAAGTTGCCAGCCTGAAACGGTGCGCGCATGCGATTGTATTCGCTGACCGGGACCCGCCCTTGAAAGACGAGCGCTTCGGTTCCGCGGCTGATGGCGCTGTAATGCGCCCGGACCAGAATCTCGCCGGGTGCAGGCGCGCCGAGGCTCTCGGTCCGAATCTCGCCTCGGCCCGGAGCGGTGATCCAGAACGCGCGCGCGAGGTCGTTCTTAAAGCGCACTACAACTCAAAGGTAGACCGTTCACAGAGCCAGCATGAGCTCACAGAGGATAAATCAGCCACGCAGACACCGAGACACAGAGATTCCCTGCTGATGGCAATCTAACAAAGTAGGGGCGGCTCGCGAGCCGCCCCTACTAGGTGACTTGAGCCGATAAATTCCGAGTCGTTGAGGCAAGTTTTTTAGGCAACAAGTTGGGCCTCCTGTAGGAATGTGGTGAGGGCGGCGTCCAGACGTTCGAGCGTTGGTGAGCCGCGACGTGATCCGGA
>QHWF01000441.1 GCA_003222455.1 Acidobacteriota bacterium | reverse complement strand
TGGATCTTCGCCGCCTGGTTCGCCAGTTGATCCATCACGAGGGTCAGGAAGTCGCCGAACATGATGTCGACAACCGGACGGAGGCCCGTCATCGCGGCGCCAACCCCCAGGCCGGTGAACCCGGCTTCGGAAATGGGCGTGTCGATCACGCGCGACGGCCCGAACTCCTGAACCAGGCCGTTCAGCACTTTGAACGCGGTGCCCGCCTCCGCCACGTCCTCGCCCATCACCACGATGCGCGGATCGCGCCGCATCTCCTCGGCGAGCGCTTCTTTGACCGCTTCGCCGAACGTCAGTTCACGGACCCCCGGCGCCGACGCCGGAGGGTCTTCCGCAGTGGCGTGCCGGGCGGCGTCAAGCATAGACGTCCTCTGTCACTTCGCTCGCGGACGGATAGGGCGCGTCGATGGCCCACTGCACGGCCGCGTCCATTTCGCTCGCCAACTCTGCGTGGATGCGATCCAGCTCGGGACGATCCACGATGCGCTGATCGATCATGTGCGCACTCAGGACCTCGAGCGGATCCCGCTCGGCCGTCCATTGTTGCTCTTCCTGTTTCGCCCGGTAGTACTCGCGACTGACATCCCCCACATGGTGGCCCCGGAACCGGTAGGTATGGCAGAGGAGAAAGGCCGGACCGTCACCCCGCCGCGCGCGCTCGACGAGCGGAGCCATCGTGGCGTAGACGGCGCGTACGTCCTGGCCGTCGACGCTCGCGGCGCTCAGCCCGAACGCCGCCGGCCGCGCCAGGATGTCGCCCGCCGTTGTCTCTGTGTAGTGGGTGTACTCGTTGTACAAGTTGTTCTCGCACACGTAGACGATCGGCAGCTTCCACAGTTGCGCGAGGTTCATCGATTCGTACAGGATGCCCTGGCCGAGGGCGCCTTCGCCAAAGAAACAGGCGACCACGCGATCGAGCTTCAAGTATTTCGATGAAAAGGCGGCGCCGGTCGCGAGGGCCGCGCTGCCGCCGACGATGGCGTTGGCGCCGAGATTTCCTGTGTCGGGATCCGCGATGTGCATCGATCCGCCCTTGCCCTTGCAGTAGCCTGCGCGCTTTCCGAGCAGCTCGGCGAACATGAGGCGCGGCGTGGCGCCCTTCGCCAGGCAATGGCCATGACCGCGATGCGTGCTGGTGATGTAATCGTCTGTCCGCAACGTCTCGCAGACACCGACCGCCACCGCCTCCTCTCCGATGTACAAGTGCGCCAGGCCAGGCATCAACGCCCGTGTGTAGAGATCGTTGACGCGCTCCTCGAACAGCCGGATCGACGCCATCCGCCGATACATGTGCAGGAGCGCTTCAGTCGCGAGCTCCGGATCCGCCGCCGGCGATCTGCCGACCATCGTCATGCCTGACCTCCGGCAACCCGGCCCAGCGCCTGAAACACCGCGGCAAAGTCCTCGTCGCCCAGCTTCATCGCCCGCGTGGCCGTGAGCCATTCGTTGGTCGCCGCCGTCGTGGGGAGTGGGACATCGAGCAGACGACCCATCTCGAGCGCGAGCTGCAGATCCTTCTGCATCATGTTCACGTTGAACCACGCCTCGTCCGGCATCTTGACGACGAACGGTCCTCGATATTGCAGCATCGGTGATGCGATGGCGCTGTGCGTGAGCATGTCGACCGCCGTCTCCCGCGCGACGCCGCTCTTCTCGGCCAGCAGCACGCCCTCGGCAAACGCGAGCATCTGTACCGCGACGCTGATATTGGTGGCAATCTTCATCGACACGGCCAGGCCGTTCCGGCCGACGTACGTGACCTTCGGCCCGATGTCCGCGAGCAGCGGTTCGATCCGCTCGAACGCGTCGCGGTTGCCACCGACCATGATCGACAGCTTGTCCTGTTCGAGGGTCGCAACGCTGCCCGACACCGGTGCGTCGAGCATCTCCGCGCCGCGCGCCCGGACCGCATCGGCGATTCGCCGGCTCACTGCCGGGCTGATGGTGCTCATGTCGACCACGATTTTGCCCGCACCAAGGCCAGCGACGAAACCGTCGGGGCCATTCGCGACCGATTCGACGGCGGCCGAATTCGACACCATCACGAACGCCACGTCTGAAGCGCTGGCGACGTCTTTCGGCGAGTCAGCGAGCGTCAAGCCGCGGTCGACGAGCCACCGCGCCTTGCTGCGCGTTCGGTTGTAGCCGACAACGGCGTGCCCCTTGGAGAGGAGCCGGTTCGCGATGCGGCCGCCCATCGTGCCCAGACCGATGTAGCCGATGTTCGCCATGTGAAACTCTCGCCCGAGTAACGACAATCAACCACGGAGGACACTGAGGACGCGGAGGAAAAATCCTGTTGTTTTCAGGGTTCTACCTCCGTGTCCTCCGCGTCCTCCGCGGTCTGACCGCATTAGTCAGACACGCTCCTGGGGACCACGAGATGAAACAGCTTCAGCGGCGCTGGTCCGCGGTGGCTGACGCGCGCGGTCTCGGATGGCCCGAGGTAAACGCCGGCGCCCCTGGCCACTCGATGGTCGGCGCCGCCGAGGCCGATGGTCGCCTCGCCGTCCATCAGATACACAAGATGGTGAACGTCCCTGGCGCCCACGTCCAGCCAATCGCCGTCGGTCAGCCAACGCAGGGTCGCGACGACGTGTTTCGCGCCGGCGAGCTGGTCATTCAGGATCTCTGCGAATTCGCCCGATCCCGGGATGGAGCGGCGAGGGATCGTGTTCGTATCGATGTACGTGTTGGCCATCAGCTCTGCACCCACACGCTGCCGTCAACGCGTTCCCACCGCAGTTCGTCGGGCGTGCCGTCGAGGATATGGGTTTTGAAGCGGTTGGGCGCCTGAAACTCGAAGTAGAACAGCTGTTCGTCCGGATGCGATCGCAGCCGATGCCTCGTTTCCGCAGGAATGAAGACCATCGACCCCGGGCCGACCCTCTCAATCCCTTCCGGCGTTTCGACCGTTCCGTGGCCTTCCATGATGAAATAGAAATGTTCGCAGACCTCATGATAGTGATACGGCGACGCGACGTTCTGGTCGTACCGCATCACCCCGGCGAGCAGATCGTCGATGCCGGTGAGCTCTTTGTTCACGAAGAACGTGCGCTCGCGCCCCGGCACGACCGACACGAGCCTCGGCAAGTGATCCTGATGAAAGATGTACGCCATAAATGGTCGTTAGTCGTTGGTCGTTGGTCGTTAGTCGTTGCTCGTGAAACGCCTCCTGTCCTGCATCAGGCGTTCTGATATTTCACTTCGAGCTCCTCCGGCGCCGCGCCAATTCCGTGGAGCTTCTGCTTCCGCTCGCTGCGGAAAAACGTGCCGCGGTTGTTCTGGCGCATGCGGAAATACGGCTTCAGGACCTCGATCGTGCGCTCCATCGCCACGGCATTGTGCTCGCGCATGGCTTCGGCCGCCGCGTCGGCCGGGCCCTTCGTGAGCGCCTCGATCAGCTCCTCGTGCCGATGGGGGGCGTCGCCGGGCGCCGGCCGCCGCAGCAGGCCGAACCAGATCGACGAGAGCGCATGCGTCTTCTCGATCGCGTCGCTGAGCACTGGGCAGCGCGAACACTCCGCAATCCGGCGATGCAGCCGGTGATGCAGCACGGTGTAGAGCGTCCGATCGGGCTTCACCGCCAGCCCGTCGACTCGGGCCGCGAGCTTGCGCAACTCCTTCCGCTCGGACGCTGTGGCGAACCGCGTGAACAGCTTCGCCGCCTGCACTTCCAGCGCTTCGCGCACGATGAAATGCCCGCGCACGTCTTCGCGCGTCGGTATGCGGACGCGCGTCCCGGCACGCGGACGGCTCTCCAGTAATCCCTCCACCTCGAGCCGCAACAGCGCCTCCGAGACCGGCAGGAAGCTCATGCCGAGCTCCGCCGCCAGCTTTCGGCGCGAAATCACCTGCCCGAGGACCAGTTCGCCTCGCAGAATCCGCTGCCTGACGACGTTGTACGCTTCGGCTGCCAGACTGGGTGTTGCCGACATGTCCTTCATGATTTTTGCTGCGACTGACGGGTTCGCCGCGCGGCCGCCACGGCCAGCCGCTGCTCGCGACCCGGATCGTTCACTGCGCGACATCCGTGTTGAACATCCTGTGACCTTCCACGCCACTGCAGTTTCTACTATATCAGTTCCGAATCGCCGGGAACGTTCGACGGTCGCGCGCGCCGCACGGTCAGCCAGACATCGGGCATTCTCGCCACGACGATCAACGCAGAACTCGCGGAACCCGCAGAGATAACCCGTTTGTTCTGCGAGGTCTGCGGTTTCTGCGTTGAATGTCGTGCCGTGCGGCGGCGTCAGCTGCTCGGACATCAGGCTTGCGCTGGCCGCGTGAAGATGGTGAGATCGGTCGCGGTGACCGAGACAGAGACACATCACGCCATCGACGCGGTCTGGAAGATCGAGGCGCCACGACTCATCGCCGGCCTCGCGCGAATCGTGCGCGACGTCGGCGCGGCCGAAGACCTCGCCCAGGACGCGCTCGTCGCCGCACTCGAGCAGTGGCCCGGGTCG
>QHWF01000440.1 GCA_003222455.1 Acidobacteriota bacterium | reverse complement strand
TTCGTTCTTTCAGCGGCGGACTGGTCACTCGCCAGATCTTTTGGCCACGAAGAACGAGACACGAAGCCACGAAGAGAAACGACGGTCAACGCAGAAACCGCAGAACACGCAGAGCGAAGACAGGCTTTGTTCTACGAGTTCAGCGAGCTCTGCGTTGATCGTCGAGTTGGATCTTCGTGATTCGTGACATGCACGCGTCACGCAATCAGCTTCACGAACCGCGCGTCTCCCCGGAGTCCGTCGAACTCGGGCTCGATGCGCGCCCGGGCGCGGGTGAACGCCGGCTGCTGCGCGATGGCGCGCTCCAGAAACGCCAGGGCCGGCTCCGCTTCGCCACGAAGCGCATGCACCGACGCCGCGTAGTACCGTGTGAACGGGTCGTCGGCCCCCAGCCGCACCCGGCGATCGAAGCTCTCGAGCGCCACGCCGAACGCCGCGTGCGCCTTGCGTTTCTCGCCGAGCTGCAGGTACGCGCTGCCGAGCCGCGCGTTCAACTCCACGAGAATACGATGCCGCAGCGTGTGCTCGGTCCCGGCGAGGAAGTCAATCTCGCGGTTGAAGTACTCGAGCGCCTCCCGGTGACGTCCCTGCAGCGCCGCCAGATGGCCGGCCCGGATGTAGCTGCCGGCGATGAAGAGGCCTTCCCGGCCGGAGAGAAACGCTTCCTGCAGCGCCATCGCGCGCTCGGCGGCGCGTTCGCCGCGCGCGAAATCGCGAACGAGCGCGGCACAATGCGCGAGCTGCAGCGCATACCAGCCGGCCTTGGCGTTCCGATCGAGCGCGCGCTCGAACCAGTCCGCGGCTTCGGCGAAACGGGCCTGACCGATGAACAACGCGCGTCCCATCGCGCCGGGCGCGCTCGCATCGTCGGGATCGATCGTCAGCGCGCGACGGATCGCCTCCATGGCTTCGGCTTCTCTGCCCATGCTCACCAGCAGCGAGCCGAGCTCGCGCCAGGCGCGTGCCAGCGACGGCTGCAGCTCGATGGCCCGCTGGAAACTGACCGCCGCGCGCTCGTACAGTTCCGGCATCGATAAGGCGTCGCCTTTCGTCGCGTACGCCGCGCCGAGCTCGACGTGTGCGCGCGCGTATGCCGGATCGAGGCTCACCGCGCGCTCGAACAGCCACACGGCTCGATCCAGCGACTCGAACGTTTCGGCGCGGCGGTTGAGCAGTCCGCGTGAGAACGCCTCGTACGCTTCGACGACGTCGGTTTCCTGTGTGCCCGCGGCCGGCGCGACCGCGGCGCGGAGCGTCCTCGCGAGCTCGCGGACGAGCCGATCCTGGAGATCGAAGATGGCCTGCAGGCTCCCGTCCACTTTCGTTGTGCCTGCCAGCTGACCGCTGGCTACGTCGGTGATCGACGCCGTGACGCGTACGGTTTCGGCCGAGCGCTGAAAGCCGCCGCTCACGACCCATCGCGCCCGCAGCTCGCGCCCTGCCCTCAGGAACAGGCGCTCGTCGCGCTCGCCGGTCTGTTGACCCAGGGTCTTGAGGATCTCGGCCACGCGATCGCGCGAAATCACCGACACGCCCTCGAGTTGACCGGCGCCGGCGGTCAACGTTTCAGAAAGCCCGGCGCCCAGCCAGTCGTCCTCGGGGTTCCCGGAGATGTTCACGAATCCTGTCACCGCCACGCTCCTCGAGTCGGGCGGCAGATCGATCGTGTCCGGCACCTGCCGGCCAAGCCGGATGGCCGCGAGCGCATCACGCACGTCGCTCAGGGCGGCGAAGCGGCGATCGGGATCGCGCTCCAGCATCCGCCGCACGAGGCGCTCGATCGGCCGGAGGCGCGGGTCACGTTCCGGTCCGGGAAACGCCGGCACCTCCTGCTGCAGGATTGCCTGGAGCAGTTGCGCCGTCGTGTCGCCGGTGAACGGAGGTGCGCCGCAGGCGAGCTCGTAGATCACCACGCCAAGCGAGAAGATGTCCGCGCGGCCATCGACTTCGCGGCCCGTTGCCTGTTCAGGCGCGATGTACGGCAGCGTGCCGACGAAGCCGGCGAGGTCGTCGGCCGACTGGCTTTGGCGCGTCTCGTCATCCGGGCCCGCCACGCGTCGCGTTCGATGCTGCGCCACGCCGAAATCCAGCACCTTCACCCGCCCGGCATTCGTCACCATCAGGTTCGACGGTTTGATGTCGCGGTGCACGAGCCCGAGCTTGTGCGCTTCGGCCAGCGCGTCGGCGGTCTGTTCGACGATGTCGAGGGTTTGATCGAGATCGAGGGGGCCGCGGCGTATGAGAGACGCCACGGTGACGCCTTCGACGTACTCCATCGCGATGTATCCGACACGCCGTCCCTCGTAGTCGACTTCGCTGGTCTCGTACACGGTGGCGATGTTCGGGTGATTCAGCGCCGATGCGGCGCGCGCTTCCGCGAGCAGCCTGCGTGTGCCATCCTCGCCGGCCGCGTCGCCGCGAAGCGTCTTCAGGGCGACCACGCGGCCGAGCAGGAGATCTTCAGCGCGATACACGTCGCCCATGCCGCCCGAGCCGAGCCGTTCGAGAATTCGATAGTGTGAAAGCGTTTCGCCGATCACCGCAGCTCCTTGTCGGTGTGATGTCTCAAAACGGTTGGGCTCGTCATGCATCGGGCCGGGATCGCGCAAGGTGGTCCGGACCGCGCGCACAACAGCCCAGGTCTCCTGTGAATCGCAGATCAGGTCGCTCAAACGACACTATAAGGAATGTTTTACTCACCTGCGGATGAGTGGTTCCCAATCGAGAAGACGTTCGAAAACCCAGTTCAACCCGCCTGACATAGGCGGTGCCGCTTCATGCTCGCGTAAAAAGCCGCTCGTCGATCGCCTGGCTGCACGCCGAATTTGGCGTGAAGCCCTATGGCGCTGCACTTGCACATCCAGTCGGTGCGGACAGCGATAACACTATCAGGAGGACACGATGACAAAGAGCGTATGGTCCGGTATGTGCGCAGCGATCGCGTGCACGGTCACGATCGCGGCCGCACAGACAACACCACCCCCGTCGTCACAAACGCCGAGCTCGAGCTCGGCCGACAAGGTCACTCTCACCGGGTGCATCGAGCGTTCGAGCGCGAGTTCGAGCCCGACCGGAACGTCGGGTACAGCCGGCGCGTCCAGTGCATCAAGCGAGACGAAGTTCATCCTGAATACCGCGCCATCGAGCTCGAGCACGGCCGGC
Organism: Acidobacteriota bacterium; assembly: GCA_003222455.1. Taxonomy (GTDB): domain Bacteria; phylum Acidobacteriota; class Vicinamibacteria; order Vicinamibacterales; family CAVVIG01; genus QHWF01. Next base: position 1,338 of record QHWF01000440.1, on the reverse strand, counting down.
ACTTCGGGGACAAGTCCGTCGGCCTCGGCGAGCGCCAAGAGCTATCGTCTTGACGCCGACGACAGCCAGCTCACGCCGCATGTTGGACACAAGGTCGAGATCACCGGAACGGTTCAGGGCGGTGCTTCGGCCAGCAGTGCGACGAGCACGGGCTCCACGACGAACGCGCCGAAGCTGAAAGTCGACTCCGTCAAGATGATCGCTTCGAGCTGCCAGTAAGTTCGAGCTGCCAGTCGATCGATCGGAGCCCGGTCGCAACATGACCGGGCTCTATTCTCCGCCGCTGCCCCCTGGCCGCATCCAATCACCTTTCCACGGGCGATCCGCGAACGCTGCTCGCCGCCGTCGCCGTGTTGATCCTGACTGCGGTCGCCGCGAGCTACGTGCCCGTGCGGCGGGCGTTGCGCGAAAATCCCATCGCGAGCCTGCAGAACGAGTAGCCCGAAATAGGCTTGGGCTTTGGGCTCTGGGCTGCAGGAGCCTAAAGCCTAAAGCCTGACGCTTCAACGGTATAGAGCGCGTCCGCGATTGCTTGTATAGTGGGTGGCTGTGCTCGGCGCCTGTTATCACGCCCGATGCAGTTGTTCACGAAAATCTGGCGGACGGGACTCGCAACCGAGCCGCTGAGCCTTGCCGATCCGGCGGTTGCCCCGATCGCCGTGGCGCTCGAAGCGCGCATCCGGCGGCTGCTCGGTCGCGCGCTCGCGATTCGCGAGGTCGACGCCGGATCCTGTAACGGCTGCGAGATCGAAATCAACGGCCTGACCGGCCCCGTCTACGACATGGAACGATTCGGGATGCACTTCGTGGCGTCTCCGCGCCATGCCGACATGCTGCTGGTCACCGGGCCGGTCACGCGCAACATGGAAATCCCCCTGCGGCGCACGTACGAAGCGACGCCAGCGCCCAAAATCGTGGTTGCGCTCGGTGACTGTGCCGGTACCTGCGGTGTCTTCGCGGGCAGCTACGCGGTGGTCGGTCCGGTCCACCAGGTCATTCCGGTCGACATCTCGATTCCCGGCTGTCCGCCCGAGCCGGCCGAGATCCTTCGCGGCATTCTGCACGGCCTCGATCGCTTTTCTGAACGGAAGGGCCTCCCCTCGGGACCGGCTGCCGCACGGGCGCAGCGATAAATGTCACTGGCCGCCACCGCGTTGTGGCTCATGGTCATTGCCTTTGGCGCCGGCGCGGCGGCCGGGACACTCGCGCGGACGGACTGGCTCATTCGTCTGATCACCGGAGTGGCCGGCGCATTCGGCGCCGCGTGCGGCCTGGCCGCCTCGCTCGCCGTGCTCGTATCGGGTCAGCCGGTCGACGCCGCCTTTCCACAGATCCTCG
>QHWF01000439.1 GCA_003222455.1 Acidobacteriota bacterium | reverse complement strand
AGGCGCAGGATGCGGGAGAGGTAGTACTCGATCGTCGCTTCGTCGTATGGCTCCTGTCCGAACTGACGACTGAAGCGCGCCACGAGGCCGGGCGCAATCTCTTCGCCGATCGTCACTCGCGGACCCCTTCCAAACTCGCCCGCCTCGACCTCGAGGATTTCAAGTCCAAGCTGGGCTTCGAGCGCCGAGATAATCGGCGTCGCCAGAAATCCCGCGGCCAGAGTGCCAGCCCGCACAACCAGTTCCTGCTGCTGCGCACTGTTCAACTCGTTCGCAGAGGTGCCGAAGACGATGAGCGACAGGATGTCGGATGGATCGAGCGGCGGGGTGCTGGCGAGACGCAGTTCGGGCTGGCCCATCGGACCGGCGATGCTGACGCGCGTTTCGACGCCGGAGATCACACGTGTCACCGTGACGTACACTTCCGGGCTCAGATCGCCACGGAAATTGATCGAGCTGGTCGGCACGACGTCGAACCGGCGGCCCTGGAACGCATAGGTCCCGCTCACCGAATCGAACGAACCGGTGACGTACAACGGTTGCGCCGGATCCTTGTACATATACAAGTCGCCAGCCACTCGCAGGTTGATGTCGCCGAGGCCGATCGGGGTTCCGGGAGAGATCTGGACGTCTCTTCCGGTGAGCCGCAAGGTGTCGGGGACGTGCACGGCGATGTCGAGGCCGAGGCGTTCCCACGGATTGAGGGCGGCGACCGGGTCAACGTCGGCGATCGTTGCCGGCTGAGTGGAGTACGGCTGAAACAGCGTGCGCTCGAGGATCTCGTCAACCTTGACGTCGCTCGGAGCAATCGTGAGGTCGCCGATCAGTCGCGGTGTGTTCCAACGGCCGCGGATCCGGAGGTTGGCGTCGATGTCGACGCGTCCGAGCTGATTGTGAATCACCTCGAAATGGCGTGCCGCGACGTCGATCTCGACGTCCCCTACGGTCAGCTCGTGGGTGCCGAGGCTGCCGTGCACGTCGAGCGCGTGCCTGTCGCTGTCCTCGACGTGCAGCGACTCCACGGTGACGCGATCGGCAGAGAGCTTCAGCGCCGCGTGCACGCTCGTGTAACGCGATCCGGTTGCCGCCACCGTGAACCCGGCATTCTCGATATCCACTGCGCCGGAGAAATGCGGATCGGCACTGGTTCCGACCGCGTCAACGTTCAGCTGGATGTTGCCGCTCACGTCGTGAATGACGTCGGTGACACCTTCGACGAGGCCCAGCTGGATGGCGCTGGATTTGATGGCCACGTTGATCGGCTGCTCAGGCAGGTCGCGTTTGAAGAGCGCCAGGGGTACCGTGCCGGCCGCGGTGACCCATGTGCCGGGACCCTGATCGAGACGCATGTCAATCACGAACATCCGGTTCGCATAGTCAACGCGGCCCGCCAGCTTTTCGTACGCGACCCGTTCCACGCGCCCGCCGACGATGTTCACCGTGCCGGTGAACGCCGGTGCTTCCCAGGTGCCGCGGATGGCGATGTCGGCCTCGAGCACGCCGCCGAGGCGAGTGGGACGCCCGAAGGCGCCCTGCAGCGTTTCGAGAAAGACGTGATTTGCGACAATCCGGAGGGCGCCTTCGCCGTCCTGCCGCCAGGTCCCGGACAGACCGATCTGCTCGTCTCCCATGCCGCCGACGAACTGCATCGGCGTCATCGACAGACCTTCGTCGTTCCAACGCACGACGGCCGGCGCCTCGGCCGGCGCCAGCCGCCACTCTGCGCGGCCAAAAGTCACCGTCAGGTGACGCAGCTCGATTTCGCGTTGCGAGGTCCGCAGCACGAGATCGCCGCTCATCCCATCGTCGCGACCTTCGGCTCGAGCGACGCGGACCTCGAAACCGAGCTGATCGCCATCGAGCGTGGCTGTGCCCGACGCGTCCTGCACGGCCTGACCGAAGACAGTCAGAAAAGTGCCCCGGGCGTTGATGCGTGCCGCGGCGTTTGCAAGATCGGCCGACGGCGCCGTCATCTCGTAGTGTCCGGTGAGCGTCAGGGCCGTCACGTTGTAAGCATTCAGCTGATTGATTGTTGCGTCGCCGACGGCATGAAGCGCCGTCGATGGGCCGGTCAAACGGCCGCGAGTCGCCGCAACGCCCGCCACGTCTTGATTCGTCAGTGTGCGAAGCTCCGCCAGATCGGCGCGCGCGACGTCGTACTCGATATCCGTCGTGTACGCGTCGCTGAAGTCGACGGTACCCGATGCATGTCCGGCCAGGGCGGCGCTGTCGACTTCCAGCCGCGTGACAGTGAGCTTCGAATCCCGGAGAGCCGCGTCGACGGTGCCGCGGTCGATGTGGAAGCGCCTCAAGGTCGCGTTCTCCAGCGCGAGCGTGCCCGAGACGTCGTAGTCGGCCAGCCTCGTCTCGTGGGCTGTGAGCAAATCGCGAACGGTCGCCGTCAGATGCCCGTTCCCGGTCAGCGACGCGTCGAGCCGCGGATCCGCAAAGGGGACCGCCGGATCGATGTCCGCGAAGCCGCCGTTGTACGACGCGTGCAGGGTGCCCTGATCGATCTGAATCGACACGTCCGCACCAGACAGGATGCCGCGGAAGATGTCGGCCCGGTCGAGGCGACCGCCGCCCGTGAGCGCGAGCGTCGCCGTATCGCTGCCGGACCCGTCGACGTGGAAATGTCCTCGCACCGTGCCGGCATATCGGGGATCCTGCAGCCAGCCGACCTCGAGACCTTCGCCGAACCGGTGCAACGACAGATGATCGACGTCGCCTTCCCCGCTGTAGCGCAGCGGCTTCTGCGAGGTGTCGATCGATCCGACCGTCCCGGCGCCGATTGCCGCGCCGAGGAACTGCGATGGAGCGAAGACGGCGTGCCCGGCGATGAATGGCCGCGCGAACGTCCCGGAGACGTCGTAGTCGAGCGTCAGGACGCTTTCGACGTGAGGGACCGGAATGGTCGGTGGCAGCCGGCGCAAATCAAGATCCGCAGCCGTGCCCCGGAATCGAAAAGGAAACGGGTCGTCGATGCCAATCGTTCCGTCCGTTGTCGACACCTTCGAGCCGTACGCGATGGCGTCGGCGCGGCCGATGCGCACCTCCGTCGCCGTAATCAGTCCACGCGCATGAACGTCGTCGCCGGCGTAGTCCAGGTACATCGCATGAGCGCCGTCGAACGTGTACACGCCGCGTGGGAAATGCCGTCCGAGCTCGAGCGCGAGATCGAAGGTCACCCCTCCGGTGATGTCGGAAGGGCGGTCGGGACGATTCATCCAGCGCGCGAGGTTCAACCGATCGACATTCACCGCGCCGGCGCCATGCCACCCGGGAACGGACGTGTCGAGCGTGAACCGCCCGCGGACGTCGCCGCCGGAGCCCGTCAGCGTCAGCTCGGTGTCGAGACGCGATGTGGGACCGCGCAATCGGGTGTCGAAGGACGCGTCGATGGCGATGTTCCGGAGTCCGCGCAGCACGCCCGACCATTCCTGAAACGCGAAGCGCTCGGCGTGGACGGCGAGGTCGAGGATGGCCGGCTTCCGGCTGGTATCGATCCGGCCGTTGAGCGTAAAGGCTGATCGCGGCGTGTGAACCGACAGCCGATCGAAGAACCAGCCTTGAGTCGCGCGGCCGAAGATGCCCGAGAGCCGCGTGACCGTCAATTCGGGGACTGTGCCGATCCAGTCGATGCGGTCGAACGTCAGCTGCCATTGAACGGGGTAGTAGTGGAACGACAGCGCCGCATTGAGCGAGGCGAAATGCGTCGGCACGTGAGCCGCGCCGAAATCGAGCGGGTCGTGCAGCAGGACGTCGCCGTCGATGATTTCTATGCCTTGAATGTCGATGGGCCGTTTCGGTCCTGTGCGTTCCTGCTCCTGCGATTCGCGTCGGACCAGCGCACCCAGATCCCATCGGCCGTCGGGCTGCTTTCCACCGACAATTCTCGGTCTCGTCAGGCGAACGCGCCGAATCACAACGCCCGACTGAAGGAGCTCCCGGAGGCTGTAGCTGAGCGAAATTTCATCGATCACGATCATCGACTTGCCATCGCGCGCCAGCTCGACCTGACCGAGGCGGAGGCCGCTCAGCAGCGATCCTTCGAGCCGGCCGATCGACAAGGTTGCGGTGAGGTATTGATTCGCCTGACGGACGATCAGAGCCCGGATGCGGTTTTTGGCCCAGCCCGTTTCAACGGCGATCAGGACGATGCCGACGCCGATGAGTACGACGACGATGACACTGACCAGCGCGCGAGCTAAGAACGCGGAAATCGATCCGACGCGGCGGAGACGACTCACTGAGCGCAATCGTAGCGCGCCTTGGTGGCGGCAGGTGTTGTCGGATGATCAGTGACAGTAATCGCGCACGAGCTGGAGCAACCGGTCGAAATCCAGTGGCTTTTTCAGGAAGGCGGCCGGTTTCA
>QHWF01000073.1 GCA_003222455.1 Acidobacteriota bacterium | reverse complement strand
GGCGTCATTAGTCGGACACGTGTCGCGTCCGGCAGCGGCCATGCGGTCGCCGTCTTCCACTAGCCGCTGTGAAACATCCGTCCGTTCTGGTCGCTCCAATCGCACCGTGCAGCGCGACCAGCTCATCCATCAGGTCTGGGGCTCGATTTCACCAGCCACGCAAGGGTCGGTCGATCGGGACGGCCTCACCCGGACACCTCTTGTCTTAATTCGTCACCGTTTGCGGCGATTTCGTCATGGTCTGCGGCGATTCCTGCTGCTATAGTCCGCCCCAATTCACCACAGCGCGGAGGACTTATGGGCACAAAGATCCTGGGGGTCGTCGTCTCTCTGCTGCTTGCCGCTGACCTCGCATCAGCACAAACGTTCGGGCAGATTACCGGCATCGTCACCGATCCGTCCGGCGGCGTCCTGGTCGGGGCATCGATCACCGTGACGAATACGCAGACGGGAGCCAGTGGCACCCAGCAAGCGAACTCCTCGGGTGTCTATGTCTTCCCGAATCTGCAGCCCGGCATCTACACCGTCAGGGTGGAAATGGACGGCTTCAACAGCGCCTTACAGAATCGCGTCGAACTTCAGACGCAGCAGACGATCCGTCTCGATTTTCGTCTGGAGCTGGGTGTTTTGAGCGAGACGGTTGAAGCGACCGCATCGGCTCCGATTCTGAATACCGTGGACGCGGTGCTCGGCACCGTGATCGACAACCAGCGCATTGTCGAACTGCCGCTGAACGGCCGGAACTTCCTGCGCATGGTCGAGTTGACGCCGAACGTGTCGGCGAGCTTTGCCGACAGCGGCACATCCAGCACGCGGCAGGGCGGAGAACGGTCGCGGCAGCAGATCTCGATCGGCGGCGGCCGCAACGAATGGAACTACTTCACGCTCGACGGCATCAATAACACGGACGTGAACTTCAACTCCTACATCTTCCTGCCGTCGATCGATGCGCTGCAGGAATTCAAGGTGCAGAGCGGTGTGTACTCGGCGGAACTGGGGCGTTCACTCGGTCAGGTGAGCGTCACCACCAAGAGCGGTACCAACAACTACCGCGGCTCCGTATTCGAGTTTCTTCGGGACGAGAAGTTCGACGCGAAGCCATACGCCTTCGGAGGCGCCGTGCCGGCGTCGAGTCCGTTCAAGTGGAATCAGTACGGATTCACGCTGGGCGGACCTGTCCAGATCCCCGGCGTCGTCGATGGCCACAACAAGTTGTTCTTCCTGGGCAATTACGAAGGATTCCGACTGCGGAACCAGAAACAGACGTTCAACAGCGTCCCGTCAGTCGCGATGCGGAATGGCGATTTCTCGCAGGTCAGCACGATGCTGAAGGATCCCCTCACGGGCGCGCCATTCCCGGGGAACATCATCCCGGCCAGTCGCATCAGCCCGACTGCGATCGCGCTCCTGAAATATTACCCGGCGCCGAATCAACCGACGACGAGTCTTGCCAACAACTACCTCGCGTTGAACCAGAACCACACCGACAAGAATCAGTTCACGACGCGCGTCGATTTCATCGAAAGTCAGAAGTCGACGTGGTACGGCCGCTACAGCTGGACCGGTGAATCGGAGTTTGTCGGCGGGCTGGTGCTCAACGGCACCCAGGTCGACACGCATGCGCATCAACTGGTCGTCGACAACGTGCGGATCTTCACCTCGAGCCTCGTCAACGAGATGCGCGCCGGCTACAACCGGTTCTTCAATCATTCGGGCGGAGAGTTGAACAACGTGCTCGACGCCGCGAAGGAAGCGGGCGTGCCGCTGGCCCAGGCGGTGCCACCCGAGGCGTGGGGATTGCCGTCGGTCGGGATCGCCAGTTTTTCAGGGTTCGGGGACAATTCTCAGTCGCCGTTCATCAACCGAAATGAAAACCTCCAGTTCATCGACAATCTGTCCTGGAGTCGGGGCTCGCACTTCTTCAAGTTCGGTACGGACCTTCGTTTCGATCGTTACAATCAGGACGGGAACCAGTACGCGCGCGGCGCGGCCACGTTCGCCAACAACATCGCGACGGGATACGCCTTCGCCGACTATCTGCTCGGGTACATGTCGTCGTGGTCCTATGCCTCGGGTCTCGCCGTGGGCCGGCTGCGGTCGTTCAGTCAGGCGTACTACGTGCAGGACACCTGGAAGGTCAAGTCCAAAGTCACGATCAATGCGGGCCTTCGGTACGAGTTGACGCCACCGTGGATCGACAGGGCGCAGCGAACCATCGTCGCGCAGATCCCGCTCAACACGCAGCAACCCCAGGTCGCAGACCGGTCGCTGCACCCTGTTCTGGTCCGGGCGGGCAACGGCGATTTCTACGAGGATGCCCAGATACGTTTCTCGCCCGACATCCAGGTCGCACGCGACGGCCGCCTCGGCGACAGCCTCATTCAGACGAACTATACGAACTTTGCCCCGCGGCTCGGCGTGGCCTGGAACCCGTCGACGAACTGGGTTGTTCGCGGCGGCCTCGGGCGATTCTTCGTGCAGGACATCGGCAACATCGTGTTCGACAAGCAGAGAAATCTTCAGGGCCGCGTCACCGTCAGTTCGACGTCCACGGCTCTCCGCACCACCTGGGCGGATCCGCTCAACTCCGCGGCGACGACCGTCTGCAATACACCACCCGAGGTGCTGTGCATCGTCAGGCCGCTCGTGCTGACGGACCAGATCGATCGCAAGACGCCGTATGTCGACCAGGTCGACGCGAGCGTCGAGCACCAGTTCAACGCGACGACCGGCATCGAAGTGAGTGTTCTCCATACCAACGGCCGCGACCTTCAGCGCTGGATCAATCTGGCCAACCAGGGGGTTCCAGGAACCACGCCGGTCGAGCAGCGCTCCCCGTTCCCCGAGTTCGGTCTGTTCCAGGGCGCCGCGAACGTCGGCTACTCGCAGTACAACTCGCTCGGCGTGAAATTCACGCGCCGGTACTCGAGAGGGTTGACCGTCCTGTCGAGTTATACGCTGTCCAAGTCGACCGACAACGGCAGCGGCATTCGGACGAACGGGACGGATCCGCTGAACCCGCAGAATTCGTATTGCCTGTCCTGCGAGGATGGCCTGTCGGTGTTCGACGAGCGGCATCGATTTGTCACGTCGGTCGTCTACGACATACCGGTCGGGCCAGGACGCCGCTATCTGAGTGAAGGAGCGCTCGGCAACGTGATCGGTGGCTGGAAATTCACCTCGGTCGTCACACTGGGCTCCGGTTTCCCGCTGACCGTGAGCGCGGGCGAGGACACCGCGAATATCGGCAATTGCTGCCGTCCGAATCGAGTGGTCGGCGTCAGCACGGAGCTCGATAATGCGACCGTGGACAAGTGGTTCAATACCGCCGCATATGCCAGGGCGGCGCAAGGCACGTTCGGCACGGCGGGCCGCAGCGAGGTGATCGGTCCGGGCATTTTCAACTGTGACTTCTCCATGTTGAAGGAGATTCGCTTCGGCCGCCGGCCGTACCTGGAATTCAGGGCCGAGGCGTTCAACGTGCTCAACCACCCGAATTGGGGCGAGCCCAACACGACGTTGTCGAACGTCGCATTCGGGCGAATCAGTTCGACGCGCGGCGAAATGCGCCAGATCCAGTTCGGGTTGAAGCTGATCTTCTGACTTCGGAGATCTTTGTGTCCAAGAAGAATGTTCTTTGCTTTTACGTGGCCGTGCTCGTGCTCAGCGTCTGGTCCTCGGCACAGGTGCGAACACCGGATCAGATGCTGATCAATCCAGATCCGAAGGACTGGGTCACGTACGGCGGGACGTACAACTCGCATCGCTATTCGCAGCTGAAACAGGTGACGGCGGCCAACGCGTCGCGCCTGCAGGCGAAGTGGGTGTACCACCTCGACGGCATGGAGGAACTGGAACCCACGCCGATTGTGCTGAATGGCGTGATGTACATATCCGGCTTCAACCGCGTCGACGCACTCGACGCCCGCACCGGAAACATCATCTGGAAGTATCAGCGCCAGCCCGCCTCCGCCACGCGACAGCGCGGCACTGCCGTGTACGGAGACAAGGTCTACGTCGTCACGTCGGACAGCCATCTGGTTGCGCTCGACGCGCGCACGGGCGGTGTCCGATGGGACGTGAGGTCTGAAGGCGGATCCACGCTTGCCGGCGGTGCTCCGCTCGTCGCCGATGGCAAGGTGATCGTCAGCGGCAACAGGCCCAATGGGTTCATTCAGGCGTTCGATGCAGTGACCGGAAGGTACGCATGGACGTGGACGGCAGTACCGACTGGTGAGGATCCCGCACACGCGACGTGGGGAGGCGCCACTCCGGCGGGCGCACCCATCTGGGTCAGCGGCTCGTTCGATCCGGAATTGAACCTTATTTACTACGGCACCGGCCAACCGAACCCCCAGTGGACCGGGTTATCGCGGCCAGGCGACAACCTGTACAGCGATTCCATTGTCGCGCTCGACGTCAAGAGCGGAACGCTGAAATGGCATTTCCAGAACACGCCCCACGACGTGCACGACTGGGATTCCCTCGAAACTCCTGTGCTTGTTGATGCGACGTTCCGGGGGCAGCCGCGCAAGCTGCTGCTGCAGGCGAACCGTAACGGCTTCTACTATGTCCTCGACCGCACCAATGGTGAATTCCTGCTCGGCACTCCATTCGTCGATCGACTCGATTGGGCAACCGGACTCGACCAGAAGGGCCGGCCGATCGTCGCGCCCGGACACGACCCGACGGTGAAGGGCACGACGACGTGTCCGTCGACGATGGGCGCAACGAATTGGCCTCCGCCGACGTACAGTCCGGATACGCGTTACCTCTACGTTGTGGTCGCCGAGGGATGCGGCGTGAACGTGATCACGTCGAGCACCGTGCCTGATTCCGGGACTGGGTACTACGAAAGTCCGCATGCGCCGTGGCAGGCATATGTGCGAGCGATCGACGTGCTCACGGGCAAGAGAGTGTGGGAGTACAAAGCCGTGCGGTCCAACCACTATGGTCCTGGACTATTGTCCACGGCCGGGGGCATCGTGTTCGCCCCCGAGCAGTTCGGCCAGGTGAGCGTGCTCGATGCGAAGACCGGGCAATCCCTGTGGCATTTCAATACGGGCGATGTCATTACCGCTGCTCCGGCGACGTACAGCGTCGATGGCCAGCAGTTCTTCGCCATCGCGTCGGGCACCAATGTGTTCGCGTTCGGCCTATCCGATTCCCGTTAGGAGGCGGCGCATGAGGACAGGTCTCTTCATCGCACTATTGCTCGTCGCATCCTCAGCGGGATCGCTCATGGGGCAGCGCGGCGCGGGAGCGGGACCGCCGAATCCGTTTCTCGGCAACGCCCAGGCCGTCTCGGAAGGCGAAACGCTCTACAACCAGAAATGCACCACCTGTCATGGTTCCGGCGGTGGTGGTGGAGAGATTGGACCCGCGATTGTGTCAGGAGATCGCCTGGATATCGGCGTGTCCGACGCGCAGACGTTCAACATCATCAAGAACGGCGTGGCGGGCACGCCGATGACGGCCCAGCGTCTGCCCGATGCCGACATCTGGAAGATCGTCACATACATCCACGCGCTTCGCGGCACCGCGATCGAGAACCCGCTTCCCGGAGAGGTCGCGCACGGCGAGGCGGTGTTCTGGGGCAAAGGGCAATGCGGCAACTGCCACATGGTATCGGGCAGGGGCGGACTGACCGCACCTGATCTTTCGAACATCGCCGGTACTCGAAAGGCCAGCTCGATCGTCGACGCGCTGACGAAACAGCAGCATCGCGTCTATGGCAGCGGTGGCGCGCATCTGCGGATGCTGCCGGCCATGGACTCCTATCTGCCGGTGTACGTCACAACGGCCGACGGCAAGACTATCGATGGCGTCCTCCTCAATGAGGATAGCTATTCGCTCCAGATGATCGGCAACGATCAGCAGCTCCACCTGTTCGACAAGGCGAAATTGCGCAAGGTTGCCGTCGAGTCCAGGAGTCTGATGCCGACCGATTACGACAAGCGACTGACCCCCGACGAGTTCAAGGACCTCATGGCCTTCCTCACGCGCCAGGGAATGGTTGCAGCACCCGCGCCTGGTCGCCGTGGCGGGCCGCCAGAGGGAGAACGGTAGCGTTATCACACCAACGCGAAAAAATGCCTTCAGGTCATCTCTGGGGTCGGCTGCTCGACGAGCATGATGTCGCCGGTCAGGGTGTGCCTCAGAAAGGTCCGTGGTTCGTGCCGCCGTTTGCGGTGATGAGACGACATAGGCGGAACAGGATGAACCGCAGCGCTCTCCCTCTCATCGTCATTGCCTACGTGATCACCATGGCTGCCGGGCGCGCGGCGCAGAACGCGCCTCGCCAGATTACCTGGACCTTCGATCGCCTCGACACGATCGGCGGTTTGCCGGTCAAGGTGGACGGCAACCCGAACGTGATTGAGACGCCGCTTGGAAAAGCGGTCGAGCTCAACGGCGTCGATGATTCGATTTACATCGACCAGCATCCGTTGGCCGGCGCCGAACAGTTCACGTTCGAGGCAATTTTTCGTCCGGACGGCGGCGCGGCCGAGCAGCGGTGGTTTCACCTCGCCGAGCGCTCCCCGGCAACCGGCCAACTCGTCGAACTGACCGGCAGCAGTACGCGGGACGCGAACGCGCGTTTCCTGTTCGAACTGCGCGTCATCAACGGCAATCAGTGGTGTCTTGACGCGTTTGTCGCCGGCCCGGGGTACAGCCGGGCGCTGTTGTTTCGGGACAAGTTACATCCGACCGGGCAGTGGTATCACGTCGCCTCCACGTACGACGGCAAAATGTTCCGCAGCTACGTCAACGGCGAGCTTCAGGGCGAAGCCGAGCTTGCATTCAAGCCCCACGGCCCCGGCGGGACGTCGGTCGGCACGCGAATGAATCATGTGAACTACTTCAACGGTGCGGTGAGACAGGCGCGCTTTACGCCTCGCGCGCTGACGCCGGATCAGTTCTTGAAAATAGCAGGCACGACCGCCCTTGTGCTTTTGGCATCGAGCGCGCCTGCGCAGAAGCCGACCGGCGACTACCTGGCGTTTGTGGGCAGCTATACCCATCCCACGTTGACTACGACATCCGCAGCAAAGGGGATTTACGCGTTCAGGTTTGATTCGAAGAGCGACACGCTTTCGCCTCTCGGCATCGCCGCCGAGGCTGTCAACCCGGCGCACCTGTGGGCATCACCGAACGGAAAGTATCTGTATGCGGTGAGCTGGCAGAGTCCAGAGAAGATGGATACCGTAGCGGCCTACCGAATCGATCACCCGACGGGCATGCTCACATTGATTAACAAGGTATCGGCGAAGGGCGACCTTGCGAATCAGGTTGTGCTCGACCCGAGCGGCACGCTGGCCGGCACGGTGACCTACGCCAGCGGCACGTTCACCTTGTACCGAGTCGAGGCCGGCGGCAGGCTGAGCGAACCGTTCTACACAGACCAGCACACCGGGACACCGCTCTCGCCGCGCCAACCGGGGCCGAAGGCGCACGGGATCGTGTTCAGCAAGGACAGTCAGTTCGCCTACGTCGCCGAGCTCGGTCTCGATCGCGTCTACAGCTATCGCATCGATGCCGCCAACCACACCGTCACACCGCTGGATCCGCCGTTTGTCAGCCTGCCGGGCGGGTCTGGTCCCCGGCGGCTCCAACTCCATCCGAATGGCCGCTTCTTGTATGTGAATCACGAAACCGACTCCAAGGTGACGGTCTTCGAGATACACGACGGCAATTTGAAGGCGACGCAAACGATCTCCACCCGGCCGGACGGTTACACGGCGAACAATTCGACGGCGGAGATTCAGATCGACAAGGAAGGCAAGTGGCTGTATGTCAGCAACCGTGGCCACGACAGTCTGGCACTGTATTCAGTCGATCCAGGTAACGGCACCCTTACGCTCGTCGAGTACATCCCGAGCCTCGGCCGAACGCCACGAAACATCACAATCGATCCGTCAAATGAGTATCTGTTCTGCGCCAATCAGAACGGCGAGAACGTCGTCGTCTTTGGGATCGATCACAGGACTGGCCATCTGACGCCGACCGGATCACGGCAGCCGGTGCCGCAGGCAGCTGGGATCGCGATCGTCAAGGTCCAGTAGATGAGGAAAGCTAAAGAGCCTGGTGAAAGACGCCGGTTCTCCTTCGGAACTGTCAGACAGCGAACCGGTGGGACGAGCCTGTGTTCGTAGCGGGAGACCTTCGTGCCGCTTTTCGTGCCGAGCAACAACGCCACGTCCGCCTGGGACAGCCCGGCGTGTTTGCGGTACGAGCGTAGATAGTTGGGGAGCTTAGCGGGGCGGACATTTGAAGGGGTGCAATATGCCCGGAGACGAAGTGACGGCACGGGATGCCGTCACCCTACCAAACCGACAAAGTTGTCAAAGGCGGCGATTCGTGCCGCTGGCGGCAAGACGAGATGGGAGCCCTATTACACCACGAAAAGGCGTCCTTGTACAGGGCTGCTGTTCGAGTTTCGTTAAAGACAGAAGGACGAGATAAGACACATCTGAAGTCGCGACACAGACGCTGAGTCTCGGCCGTTCTCCCGGTGCCGGTGAGTGGATTGAACCGAGTGAGACAGACTACTCGGTCAGGAGGCGACGTTGACGCGATGGATCACCACGAACTGCAGCGGTTGGCGCGACTGGGGGCGCATGTGCGGTTGGGCGTACGCACGCACGAGCGCGCCGCATTGTTGCGCGTGTTTCCCGATCTGTCGAATGGACGCGTGCCCGTTGCGCTGCCACGCTGGCGGCGTCGGCGCATGTCAGCGGCGCCGCGACGCGCCGTCTCGCGGCGCATGACAAGATACTGGGCCGTGTGGCGCCAGAAGAACGCCGGGACAGCTCAGCGCGGCGCCTGAGATCGCCTCGTTCCGGCGCACATTACGTAGGAGCGTGCGGCCCTCCTATCTCGGTCACGAAGGACACGCGTCACGCAAGGGCCTGGAGTTGCGGCAGGCCTCTCGGGACGGCTTGCAATGGTGTGCGGCCCTGCCCGCTGCCTATTTGCCGATCTTCTGAAAGTAGATGTTCGAGTCGCGGGACCGAGCATTCACCAGCGACGGCGGATCGGTCGTGACGTCGGTGTCCTCCTGCGCGTTGAGCGTCGGATTGATGTTCCGGTTGTCGGTCCATACGACGAAAGCGGTCGTCGCGTTCGCCACAAGCGAGATGTAGTCGCCGATGAACGGGCGAATCGCCTTGATCGTGCCGAGCAGATTGGGATTGAACGATTGACTACTGACCTGAAGCTCCGGCCCGAAGCTGAGTGGTCCGGACCTGGCCGTGTCGGCCTGGTTGTAGAAGACCTCCATGCCCGTGCATCCCGCCCCGTCGGTCGCCCCAGGCGGACACTGGCCGCTGACCGGACCGTTCGGGGTGAAGCTCGGCTCGCGTCGGCTGTCGAACCACGCTACGGACAGCCGACCTCCAGCCGCCGCCAGGAACGGGAAAATCTGATGGCCGAACAGCAGGTGCGGGCTCACCGGCGATTCCCACGTCGCTCCGCCCGTCTTCGATCGGGTGATCTTCACATCGGCGCCCGAGACGGGGGTTTTCTCCTGCCAAGCGACGTAGACACCGTTCTCATCCGCGGCTAGGAACGTATCCGAAAATGTCCGGAAGACCGGTGGTGTCCGCGTCGCGTTCTGCCGGTAATCGGCAAAGGTGGCCACACGGACCGGCCCCCCAAAGGTCGCGCCGCCGTCGGTCGAGCGCGCTACGAAGATCGCGCTGTCCTGCGGGTTGGCGTGGCTCGGATTCCGGTCGAAGGTCCGCCAGGAGACGAAGACGTCACCGGTCGGTGCAGTCGTCACATTGCAGCCTTGCATGTTGCTGTCCGCGGCCACCTCGGACAACGCATACGTCTCGCCGTGGTCCGCCGACCGCGCCACTTTCAGATGATCCTGGGAGCCAGTGAAGCGGGCCCAGCACACGTAGACGTGTCCGGCAAACGGAGACGTGGGATTGTTGTCCACCGTGAGCGCCTCTTTGTCTTCCTGGCGGCCCAATCCCACCGTGCCGCGTTCGATCACCACTGTCTTGAGGTACTGAACCCCGCCCGGACTCACCGCGTACTTCGCGACGGCGATCGCGTTCGTGTCCTGCGGATCGAAATCGGGCCGGCCCGGCGGCGTGCGCTGAAAAGCAATGAACGCGAAAAACAGGTTGTCGAAATTGTCGAACGAGAGCCACGGATCGCTGGCCGCCTGGTTGCCATGGATCGGGGATGTCAGCCCGTCCGGGGACGTATCGCCGGGAAATCCCGGAATCATCGCCTCGAACTCGAAGGAACGGCCTCCGTCCGTCGACACGGCCAGCCCCTGCCACGCATCGTCGGAGACGGCGAGCGTTCGCACGTCGTTCATCCCCACTGCGATGAGCCGGTCGATAGAGGGATGGACCGCGATTGAAGGCTCGTTTTGCTGCAGCACATCGGCCGGGGGCCCGACTTCCGAAAAGAACGGATCGCCGGGGAAGAAGTCATGCGTGGACACGCGCACGTTCGCGCCGGCGAGCGACGGTCCAGCTGCCGGCTTTTGCGCGACCGCCGCGCCGCCAAGAGCGGCGATCACACACAACACCCCGAGAGGCACCGCTCGTGACGTTCTGAAAACGCCCGTCATATCTCCTCCTTTCGCGAGGCGCGAAATCCTGACACCACACTATCATTGAAGCGACGACGCACCCATCGCTGCCCAGAAGCGACGCGGCACACCTCGCGTCATGCCTGTTCCGCGGCGCCCGCGGCCGCGCGCGATGCACCAGGGCTTGCCGCCGCCAGATCGCTCAGACTCTCGGCGAAGCGGTCCGTAACCCGCTCGTCGCTGGTTCGTGTGAGTGGCTCCGATAGCGTTGCGGACTTCTTACGAGCTCGGGCGATCACCGCTGCCGGGGCGTATAATCCGGGCGGAGGCGCCTATGCGAATCGACGAGTTCTCGTTCGGTCGCATCACGATCGACGGCGTCACCTACGAGCACGATGTGGTGATCGATCACGGGAAGATCGGGAAACGGAAGAAGAAGCCGTCCAAGAAATTCCGCGCCGCCTTCGGCCATACGCCGCTGTCGGCGGACGAGGAGATCCCGTGGAGCTGCCGCCGACTCGTCATTGGCACAGGGGCATACGGCAACCTGCCAATCATGGAGGCCGTGAAGCGCGAGGCCGTGCGGCGCGAAATCGAGCTGGTGATCCTGCCGACAGCCGAGGCGCTGCAGGCGTTGCGCAAGCGGTCGACGGGCACCAACGCCATCCTGCATGTGACCTGCTGATCTCGGTGAACCCCAGGGAGCGTCGCCATGTCGGATGCTGAGCACATTGCGGTCATGCAGCGCTGGTTCGACGCCGTCAACGCGCACGATGCCGATCGACTCGCTGACCTGCTCGACGAGGGATTTGTGTGGGAAGGGAGCCGCACGCCAGGCTTGGGGCGCCAGGCCACGACCGCGGCCTGGCGCGCTCTGTTCAGCGCCTTCCCCGACCTGCGGCTGGAGCCCGAGCAGATGCTCGCACAGGGAGACGCGGTTGTCGCCCGGTGGCGCATGACGGGGACCCACCTCGCTGACTTTGCCCTGACCGGCCCTGAGGGTCCCCTCCGACCGGTTGCCGCCACGAACCGTCGCATTGATCTGCCGGGGTGTTCGGTGAGCGAGGTGCAGCACGGACGGATCGTCCGGAGCTGGATGTACCGAGACATCGCGACACTGCTGCGTCAGCTCGGACTGCTCACGAGCCAGGCGACTTGGCCGTAGATCTGGGTTGCTGTTGACCGCGCAGATGTGCGGCGTCGCCGCCCAGAGCTCGAGGCAAACGCGCCGCGCCGTGATTGAGACGTCGAGCGACCGTCGTTGCAGATCTGCCACGAGCATCGGCACAACCTTGTCAGATCAGGCCCAGAGCAATTCGCGAACGGCCTCACGCGCTGCCGTGCGTAAACGGGACGCCCAGTCCGCGGAGCAACCGTGTGATCTTCACTCCGAAGGAAGTGATTGTCAGAATGCCGAACGCGATCGGGACGCTCAATGAAATTGCCAAGACGATCGCGGATAGAGGCGTCAACATCCTTGCGGTCAGCGCGTGGGTCGAAGGCGGCCAGGCCGTCATCCGCCTGGTGACGGACGACAGCGTGCGCGTGATGGACGCGCTGAGGGCTCAGCAGTACGACGTGCGCGAAGGGGACGTGCTCGTCTCTGAACCGTCGCACAAGCCTGGCATGCTTCACCGGCTGACCGAAAAGCTGGCCCAGGCTGAGATCGACATCCATCATGTGTATGCGACAGCGAGCGCCGCGCAGGGCCAATGCTTGGTGGTTTTTGCCACGGCGAACAACGACCGCGCGATGGTGCTGCTGAACGCGTCGACCGGCGCGGCGTGACCGGTCAACTGTGCGCGCTGGTAGACGGCGATCAGCGCTGGTGCCGCCAAGGACGCCTGTGGCGTGCTGCGCATCACGCGGGGCCGACGAGGGTCGCGGCGTGATCCGGTGGACCTGGGCGCCTGAGCACAAATCCTCCGTCCTATTCCGGTTTCGACGGCTTGCGTTCCGGTTCCGACGGCTTGCGCTGGTGACTCCGCATGCCGCCTTTGCGGCCAGCCTCTCGTGCCTCTTCTTTGGTCCACTCGTGAGCGGTGCCCTTCGCATGCGCGGCTTTCCCGCCCTTACTGGCGATCTCGCGCTGCTTCTTGGCGTCCATCGACGCAAATCCGCGCTGTTGTGTTGACACGGCGACCCCCTCTCAGACCAGCCTCTGCCGCTCCCATAACCAAACCCGTTCTATGGCGATTCCGAAGCAGGATCAGTCGAGTCATGCAGCAAGACTCATGCGCATGCTCTGCGTTCTGGCGCTTGATTCGCTGCGGAGCACCTGTGAGAGTTCGGCGTGCGGAACCTCCTGAGTACAGTACGACACCTCGACTGCCGTTTGGGTTCGCCCGCGTGTGTCGGCAGGCGTCTGCGGTCTGGCATCGGACGCGGCCCTTGGCAGGCGCCCTGGCGATCGGCACGATCGAGCTACCAACCGCTCGCAAGGAACGCATGCGTCGGCCCTAGCCGAACCATTGTTTGCGGTGCCAAGTCACGACGACGCCACACTGTGCCGATGGCGGTACTGTCGTCCGAGTCGGCAGATCGCACCGAGCGCCTCGAACGGAGCCGAGACTCCGGAAATGTTCAAGCAGGCCCGCCGCGACGCCGATCTCCTTCGCGAGGTCGCAGCCCAACTCAGAACAGACGCAGAAGCGATGATGCGTCGCCGCCGTGCGTTCGACGGCCGCAGCGGTCGGCTCGCGAGACTCGGTTGATCGGCGTCATCGATTGGTCGCTGAACGCGCTGGAGCACGGCGCCGACGCGGACTCCCGCGCATGAGGAGCCAGTACCCGAAGCGGCGCCAGGACGTGGCGCGGTCGATCGAGACGGGCGCCGTCGGCCTGAAGATGATGCGGTCTCTTGTCACGTGGAATACGCCGCGTGTGCGATACGTCTCGCGATACCAGCGGATGCCCAGGAACCGACGACAGCGCGGCGTCATCGTGACCGGCACCTCATGTCTCAGGTCGAGCGCGCCTTCCCAAACGTCTTCCAGCGTTACCGGTCCGAAGGTCAATCCGGCCGGAAAGTCTGGTGACGGCACGGTGATTTCGTCGACCTCCATCGGTCCGCTCTCGCCAATCCCGAAGTTGTCTCGTTTCGGTTCTCCGTTATCGCGACGGCCTTGTCAGAAGCTGACCGACGCACTTCGGGCGATCGAGGATTCGGACGCGGCGCTGCGCCGCTCAGGCGGTGACGCCTGGCGGCTGGCCACGCGTGAACTGACGCACGGACGATGGATCGGTCTCATGAGCGCTGCTGGTTGGCGAATCCCCCACGTTTCCACAGGCTCAAGGGTGTCCCCCATTATCGTATGCGTCGCGTGGCAGCGAGTGGAGCTGACTGCAAATCTTTTCACGGCGTTTTCGTTGCGGTGCTAAAGTACGGCGTTTCCTCTCCCCTCAGCACCGGAGGCGCACGATGACTTCGGAGCTCACCCTCTCGCCGGCTTTATTACAGCGGATCAAGCGCGATTACGAGGAGCAGCCGAACCTGCGGCTGACTCCCCCGCAGGCGCAGCGGCTCTGGGGCCTCGATGGCCCCACGTGCGGCGCCGTGCTCACGGCTTTGGTCGATGCCGGCGTCCTCCAACGTACGCCGGACGGGCGATTCGTGTGCCGGCCGTCGGCCGCGTAAGGACCGCGCGGATCAGTTCCGAACGGTTTACGAAAGCCGGCCTTCCGCTCTAGACGCTGTGAGTGTCTTCCTCTTCCTCGCGCTGAAGCTGTGTAGCGCCTCATGAACGGCGTCATCAAGAAGGTCGTGCCGAGTCGCGGCTTCGGTTTCATGGCCGCAGAAGACGGCACCGAGTACTTCTTCCACCGCGACGAGCTTCGCGGCCTTGAGTTCGCCAACCTAAAGCCGGGCCAGCGCGTCACCTTTGACGCACAACAAGGCCCCAAGGGGCCGAGGGGCGGGCAACGTGTGTCAGACGGAGTCGAACAAGCATCAGCTCTGACGTAACGGCCTCGGACCAGCGACCGAGGAGTTGGCCAGCGGCCGGCCACGAACGCGGGATCGCGGTGGGTCGGACGCCACGCGCCCCGGTGCGCTGGGCGAATGGGGGCAAACGATTCCAAGCGTTGTAGACGGCGAGTGACGATACAACCAGTCGTTCCCTACCTGAACATTGACCAGCGGCACCGCTCGTGGACGCAGCTGCCCCGGATTCAGTCCTCGGCCGATACCAGTTCCAGACCGACTTGACATAGTTTGCGTAGAAGTATACTTTGAGTTGTAAAGTATGCAGATCCTCCGAGCGGCCCACCTCGGCATGTGTTTCGGCGTTCGCGATG
>QHWF01000500.1 GCA_003222455.1 Acidobacteriota bacterium | reverse complement strand
ATCGATCCGAGCTATGGCACGACCTACATTCACAACGCGCTCGAGCCGTTCGGCCTCGGCGATCGATGGTCGTTCGTCAACTACGACGGCACGTATCATGGCCGGAGCGCCGACGACGTGCGACAGTACGCCGCCGGCGCCGATTTGTTCATCAACCTCTCCGGAGGATCCTGGTTCTGGCGCGACGAGTACGCGAGCATCCCGCGCAAGGTGTTCATCGATTCGGATCCGGCGTTCACGCAGCTCGCGATCGCGAAGGCAGAGCCGTGGTACGTCCAGTTCTTCCAGCAGTTCGACCACCTCTTCACCTTCGGCGCCAACATCGGCACGCCCGCCAGCCCGATCCCGACCGGCGCCTTTCGCTGGCACAAGACGTGGCAACCGGTGACGATGGGCGACTGGTGCACCGATCACATCCCGCGCGATCGGTTCACGACCGTGATGACGTGGCAGATCGAAAGCTTCACCGACGTGGGCGGGAACAAAGACCTGGAGTTCGTCAAGTTCATCGATCTGCCGTCACGAACCTCCCAGCCGTTCGAGCTCGCCATCAACGGCCCGCAGAAGCTGTTGCGGGAGTACGGGTGGGACACGGTGGACGCCATGGCCGTCTCGCGAACGCCGGCGCAGTACCGCGATTTCATCCAGCTCTCGAAGGCCGAGTTCGGGGTCGCCAAACACACCTACGTCGCGAATTGTTCGGGCTGGTTCAGCGACCGGACCGAGTGTTATCTGGCCGCCGGGCGGCCGGCGCTCGTGCAGGACACCGGGTGGACGGCCCACCTGCCGGCCGGTGAGGGGCTGCTCGCCTTTTCGTCGCCTGACGACGTCGTCGGCGCTATCGACCGGATCAACTCCCGGTACGAACGCCACGCGCGGCGCGCCCGCGAAATCGCGCGGGAGCACTTCGAAGCCGGGTCGGTGCTGACGAAGCTGCTGGACATCGCGGGCCGATGAACTCTTTACGAATCGCGCACATCGCCCCGGTCGCGACCACGATTCCGCCGCCGAAGTCCGGATCGGTGGAAATGATGACGTCGCTGCTGACCGAAGGGCTCGTCGCGCAAGGCCACGCCGTCACGTTGTTCGCCACCGGCGACTCCACGACCACCGCGACACTGCACGCTACCTACCCGCACGGCTACTGGCACGACCTGAACATGTGGCCGTGGGAGCTGTACGAGATGCTGAACCTGGCGGCCGCCGTCGAGCGCGCCGCCGATTTCGACATCATCCATTACGAAGCAGCGTATTATCCGATGTCGCTTGCGTTCGTCCGGTTGTCGCAAATACCAATCGTGCAGACGCTGCATCACTCGCCGACGGTCGAAGAGGTGAAGCTGTGGTCGCGCTATCCGGAAGCGCCGTTCGTGGCGATTTCCAACGAGCAGGCGCGCCTGCTCGACGGCCTCAACGTGATCGGCACGGTGCTGCACGGCATCGACACCGACAGCTTCACGCTCCGCGATCAGCCCGACGACTACCTGCTCTTCCTGGGCCGCTTCACGGAAGGCAAAGGCGTGCTCCAGGCGATTGAGATTGCCAAACGCGTTGGCATGCGCCTGATTCTCGCGGCGGCCGAAGACGATTACTATCGCCAGCACGTGGCGCCGCACGTCGACGGACGTCACATCGTCTACGTCGGCGAAGCGGACCATGCCGCCAAGGACAAGCTGTACGGCGGCGCGCGCGCGCTGCTCTATCCGATTCAGGCGCGCGAGCCGTTCGGTCTGGTCCTCGCGGAAGCCATGGCGTGTGGAACACCGGTTGCGGCCCTCGATCGCGGCGCGGTCCGCGAGATCGTGGACGATGGGATGACCGGGATCGTGTTCGGCGATCTCGAACAGATGGTGAACGATCTGCCGCGTGTGTTCGATCTCGACCGGCGCCGGGTCCGCGCACGCGCCGTCGCGCGTTTTGGCATTGCGCGCATGGTGGACGAGTACATCCGGGTGTACCGTCAGTTGCTGAGCAGCGCTCGTGGCCGACACTGCTAAGGATCCCGGCGAGCCGCGGCTGGACGGGCGCACGGTGCTGGCGGTCTTCGCCCACCCCGACGACGAGTCGCTGGCGTGCGGGGGAACCCTCGCGCGACTCGCCGACGCCGGGGTGCGCGTCGTGCTGCTGTGCGCGTCGCGCGGTGAGGCGGGTTCCATTTCCGACCCAACGCTCGTGCCCGACGGCGATCTCGGCGCGGTCAGGACTCGCGAGCTGACGGCCGCCGCGGCGATCCTTGGCGTGCGTGACGTCCTGGTGCTGGATCATCCCGACGGCGACCTGCGCTGGGACGACGTGCCGGAGCTGCACGCGGATATCGTCGGCGCCATCCAGCACTATCGGCCCGACGCCGTCGTCACCTTCGACGCGGACGGATTGTACTGGCACCTGGATCACGTCGGCGTGCACGAGCGGACGTTGACGGCCGTGCGATCGTTCGGGATCGCGGCGCCGCCCCTGTACTTCGTCACGATGCTGAAAGGAATGATGCGCGAGATCATGAAGGCCGCGCACGCCAAGGGAGGGGCGACGCCCGATTCCGGTTTATGGGGGATCACACCCGACGCGTTCGGCGACAGCGCGAAGCCGCCGACGTTGGCCATCGACGTGCGCCGCTGGGTGCCGCGCAAGCTCGCCGCGCTGCGCTGCCATCAGACCCAGATGGGAGGACGCGATCATCCGATGGCCTGGATCGACGAGGACGACGCGCGGCGCTGGCTCGGAGTCGAGTATTTCCGCCGCGCTGATGTGGGCGGCGATGCCGCTATCGTTCTCGAACACCTCGGCGAACGGTATGCGACTCGCGACGCGTGAGATGACAATCCCCACCACGGAGGACACCTCCGCGTCCTCAGTGGCAGCTCGCCAGCCACGACGATCAACGCAGAACTCGCAGAACCCGCAGAGAAAAGCGGTTTTGTTCTGCGAGTCCAGCGGTATGTGCGTTGAACGTCACGATCGAACGCTGCGTCGGCAAAGGACGCAGAGAAAGACAGCATTTCTTAGCGGCCTTCGCGGCCTTTGCGTTCCACGCGCCAGTAGTCGAACCCGCTCATGGAGAATCGCAACCCGTTCAACGCGGCAACGCGTTCACGTACTGCTCGACCGTGCGCGGGGCGACGCCGAATCGATCGGCAGACACTTTCCACTCCGGAAATGGCCGCGACAGTGTTGCGGCGAAGTATCCCAGGCTCACCATCCGTGCGGCCACCTCATTGAACGGTTTGATCAGCGGCGGAAGAAGCTTCAAAGCAACGACAGGCATGTGGCGCCGCTTCCCTGGCGCTCCCAGGCGCCGCTCGATGAGCGTCGTCAGATCGTTGTAAGAAATGTCCGACGGGCCGCCGAGATCGACGATTTCGTTCACGACGTCGTCGCGGCCGAGAATCTTCACGGCGAATTCCGCGACATCTTCCACCGCGATGTAGTTGGCGACGCCGGTGCCATCGCCGAACAGCATCGCCACGCCCTTCTTGCGAATACCGTCGGCGATCAATTGATCGATCCAGACGTCCATGAATGCGGTTGGACGCAGGATCACGTGCGGCACGCCGCTCCGCCGGATGACGTCCTCGATGTGCCATTTCAGGCGAAAGATGTCGACCGGACCGTGCGGCGAGGCGCCGCGGAACGAGACGTACAGCAGCCGGCGCACGCCGGTGTTTCGCACTGCGGCGCACAGATTCTGGTAGCCGGCGAGATCGACCCGCATCGGGCTCGTCGCGCCTTTCCCCATGTTGTTGTTCGCCGTCGCGATGATCTGCGAGATGCCGCGACAGGCTTCCGTGAGCTTCGCCAGGTCGAGCAGATCGATCGCGGCAAGTTCCACGCCTGGCGCTGCAAGCGCCTCGAGCTTGTCGCGACGCCGGGCCAGGGCACGGACGGGAACGCCGGCCGCGCTCAGCTTGCTGGTAATGACACCGCCAAGCTGCCCGGTCGCGCCGACTACGAGCACTCGGTTGTCCTGTGTATCCACCATGGCATGACACTCCGACGGCATTGGCGGCGCAGGAAATCTGCACACACCTCGCCCATGGCATTCGAATGGTAAAGCGATTCGCGACCGACGTTCGCCGCCAAGCTCGGCGGCAGCGCTTACGCCGGACTTTCTTGCGGCCTTCGCGCTTGCCGGGCCGAAGCTCATTGAGTTTCCTTGAGCGAAGGCCGGGCTTTTGCGTTCCACAAGCGGCGTCACACGGCACGACATTCAAACAGAAGCAGCAGAACGCGCAGAGCATGCCGGTGTTCTCTGCGGGTTCCGCGAGTTCTGCGTTGATCGTTTCAGGGGCCGAAATCGGCATGCCGGCGTCTAAAATGCATTGAACGCTGGAGGGGACGTGCATCTGGTCATGAGTTTCTTGGTCGCCCTTTTCATCGGCCAGGCGGCTGCGCCCGCCGCCACCGGCGTTATTACCGGTCGCGTCACTGCCGAGGGGACGAACGCGCCGGTCGCCGGCGCCCGGGTT
>QHWF01000499.1 GCA_003222455.1 Acidobacteriota bacterium | reverse complement strand
CGAGCAGCACGCGTCCGAGCTCGCCGGTCATGTCGTGGCCTATCTGAACGTCGACAACTCGGTCTCGGGTCGCAGCTTCGGCGCCTCGGCGGTGCCGTCGTTGAATCGAGTGGTCGCTGAAGCGGCCGACGCCGTGATCGATCCCGACAGCGGCCGCTCGATCGCGGCGGCGTGTCAACGGTCGAAACGGGAGGCGAGCGCGCTGCCCGGCGCGACGGGGGGCGATTTGGTCAACAATCGCCTCGGGAGCGGATCCGACTACACGGTCTTTCTGAACTTCCTCGGCGTTCCGGTGCTCGACATGTCGTTCAGCGGCCCGTACGGCGTGTATCACTCGATTTACGACAACCATCTGTGGGTGTCGAAGTTCGGCGACCCCGGATTCCGGTATCACGCCGTGATGACGCGACTGTGGGGCGTGCTCGCGCTGCGCCTTGCGAACGCCGACATCGTGCCGCTCGATTACCAGCCGTACGCCGACCGCACCCGCGAATTCATCAGCGAAGTCACCAATCGCCTGTCACCGCGCGATCGCGAGGTGCTGGCGCCGCTCACGCCGGCCGCGAGTCGTTTCTCCGACGCCGCCCGGACGATGGCGGCCCGGGTTGACGCGGCGCTCGCAGCTCGTGCGGTCGACTCCGCCGGCGCCGAAGCGATGGATCGCGCGTTGATCGCCGCCGAGGGAGGCCTGATCGATCGCGACGGCATACCGGGCCGGCCGTGGTATCGTCATTTGATTTATGCACCCAGGCCGACCTACGCGCCCGAGGTGCTGCCCGGAGTGGCAGAAGCCGCAGCCGCGGGCGATCGCGCTCGGCTGGCGGATCAAGTCCGGCGGCTCGCCGCAGCCCTCGATCGGGCGGCGCACACGCTGCGCTGACGCGCTGGTGCTCAGCGAACACAAGCGGCGAAAAGCTGACACTGAACCTGTGGCGTCCGCCTTCAGGCGGATAGGTCCAACGTTGCGAACACCTGGTCCGGCTGAAGCCGGACGCCACGGCGAAGGAAAGGGTTGAAAGCCGGCCGCCATCCACGACTGGCGATCAGCCATCAGCAATGACAAAAGGATGACATCTATGGCGACCGAAACGAAATCGCAAACGAAGATCACGTACGCAACGATGACCGGTGATCAGATGGAGGACCTGCATCGCGAGCTCGACGCGGCGATCGACAGGGTGAAGTCCACCTTCGGCCGCAGCTATCCACTCATCGTCGGCGGCAAGGAAGCTCGCGCGTCGAGTGAATTCGACGATCGCAGCCCGATCGACACGCGCATCCTGCTCGGGAAATTTCAGAGCGCCAGTCGCGATCAGGTCCGCGAGGCCATTGCGGCCGCCCGCGCGGCCTATCCGGCGTGGAGCGGCCGGCCCTGGCGGGATCGCGTCGCCATCGTCAAGAACGTCGCCGAGGCCATCCGGAGCCATCGGTGGGAATTGTCGGCGTTGATGGGATATGAGGCGGGCAAGAACCGTCTCGAATGCGTGGGCGACGTCGAGGAATCGGCCGACCTGATGGAGTACTACTGTCTCGAGATGGAGAAGCACGACGGCTTTGCCACGCGGCTCGGCACGCTCGGCCCCGGCGAGGAGAACTACAGCGTGCTCCGGCCGTATGGCGTGTGGGCGGTGATATCGCCGTTCAACTTCCCGCTGGCGCTCGCGGCCGGGCCATCGGGCGGCGCGCTCGCGGCCGGGAACACCGTCGTCTTCAAACCGGCCTCGGTGACGCCGCTGCTCGGGTACAAGCTGTACGAAATGATGAAGCAAGCGGGCGTTCCCGACGGAGTGTTCAACTTCATCACGGGCGGCGGCGGCACCGCCGGCCAGGAACTGATCGACAACAAGGACGTCGACGGCATCGTGTTCACCGGCTCGAAGGATGTCGGCATGCACTTGATCCGCGACAACGCGACGCGCGCGATCCCGCGGCCGCTCGTCATCGAAATGGGCGGCAAGAACCCGGCGCTCATCATGCGATCGGCGGATCTCGACAAGGCGACCGACGGCGTGTGGCGGTCGGCCTTTGGTGCGCAGGGCCAGAAGTGCTCCGCCTGCTCGCGTGTCTACGTCTCGAAACCGATTCGTGACGAGTTCGTGCGGCTCCTCGTCGAGAAGACGAAGAAGATGAAGATCGGTAATCCGTTGAATCGCGACGTCTATCTCGGACCGGTGATCAACGAAGATGCGGTGAAGACATACGAACGTGCGATTGCGCAGGCCAAAGCCGACGGCGGCAAAATCCTGACTGGCGGCCGGCGCCTCACCGAGGGGGACTTCGCCCACGGCTATTTCGTCGAGCCGACCATCATCGACGGCCTGCCGACAAGTCATCCGCTGTTCTCCGACGAGCTCTTCGTGCCGATCACGGTTGTCGGCGACGTCACGACGCTCGACGAAGCCATCGACCTCGCAAACAGCACCGAGTACGGACTCACCGCCGGCATCTTTTCGGAAGACGACCGCGAGATCGAACAGTTCTTCAGCCGCATCCAGGCCGGCGTCACGTACGTGAATCGTCGTGCCGGTGCGACGACGGGCGCGTGGCCCGGCATCAACTCGTTCGGCGGCTGGAAGGCCAGCGGATCCACGGGCCGCGGGACCGGCGGCCCCTACTACGTCCAGCAGTTCATGCGCGAGCAGAGCCGCGTGAGGATTCGATAGTCGCGATTACACGAAGGACACAAAGGATACAAAGGACACAAAGGAACGGCCGCACCTGGTCTTGCTTCTTGTCAACTGGTCCAGCGAGTTGATGCTGTATGGAGGTCAATATGCCAAAGTATTTGATCACCGCGTCGTACACCGCTCAGGGAGTGAAGGGACTGCTGAAGGACGGCGGAACGAGCCGGCGGGCGGTCGTGCAAAGGGCGGCCGAAAGCGTCGGGGGGAAATTGGAGAGCCTGTACTTTGCCTTCGGGGATCACGACGCCATCGTCATCTGCGATCTTCCCGATAACGCTGCGGCCACCGCGCTCAGCCTGACCATCAGCGCCACGGGATCCGTGCGCCTGACGACGACTCCGCTGATCACGGCGGAGGAAGTTGATGCGGCGGCGAAAAAATCTGTGAGTTATCGCGCGCCCGGCGCGTAGAACGGGCGACGGCCTCTCGTAGCGCAGGCCTTTAGAGGCCTGCATCGCGGCCGTCGGGCAGCCCTGACCAGCTTCTGCTAAAACCCGGGGTCCCCACGGCGCGGACTGTGCGCCGTGGGGTGGAGCTACGACGGTCCGCCGAAGCCTTGGCGAAGGCGGAAGGGCTGCTACGTAATTTCGAGGACTGTCGCAACAGCGAACCGTCTACGAGGATTGATAAATATTACATAAAGAGACATCAAATGACGTTCCCCCGCGTAAATAACGGGGCAGAGCGGTGAGTATGCCGTCTGTAGAACGGGACCCCGGCAGGGATCCGGGGCTTGGAGCGTCATAGTGTTGACACGAGCATTGCTGCTTGGCTTATGCCTCTCGTCGGGCTTCGTGCTCGGCGGGTGCGGAAGCAACACGTCCGCCGCGGGTGGCTCTTCGGGCCGGAGTGGGAGAGGCCGCGGCGGCGACGGCGGGGCTGCCCCGGTCGTGACGGCGAAGGTCATGGAAAAGGATGTGCCCGTTGACATTGCCGCAATCGGCAATGTCGAGGCATACGCCGTGATCTCGGTCCGGTCCCAGGTGACGGGTCAGCTCACGGACATTGCGTTTCGCGAGGGCGATTTCGTCAGGCAGGGACAGCAGCTCTTCACATTCGACCGCCGGCCGTTCGAGGCGGCGCTCGCACAGGCCGAAGCGAACCTCACCCGCGACCGGGCGTTGCTTGCGCAAACAGAAGCACAGCTCAGTCGCGATGCGGCGAACGCGGAATATCAGCAGCTCACGGCCGAGCGGCAGGCATCGCTTACCGCCCGCGGCATCCTTTCGAAAGATCAAGCCGAACAGGCACGCGCCCAGGCAGACGCGACAGCGGCGGTGGTCAAGGCGGACAAAGCCGCCATTGAAAGCGCGCGGGCCCAGCTCGTGGCGCAGGAAGCTGCCATCGAAAACGCGCGCGTGTCGCTCGGCTATACGGTCATCCGCTCGCCGATTGACGGCCGCACCGGCACCGTCAACGTGAAAGTCGGCGGCCTCGTCACGGCCGGGCAGACCGAACTGATGACGATTGCCCGCGTGCAGCCGGTGTTCGTGACGTTCACCGTCCCCGCGGTGCACCTCTCGACCATCAAACAACACATGGCGGATGGCCAGTTGTCGGTGACGGCCGTGCCGCAGGATGCCGACGCGCAGCCGGCCGTCGGCAAGCTCACCTTCATCGACAACCTCGTGGACACGACGACCGACACGATCAAGCTGAAAGCCACGCTGCCGAATCCCGATCGCCGCCTGTGGCCAGGGCAGTTCGCCCGCGTGAACCTGCACCTCGCCACGCTGCCGCATGCGATCGTGGTCCCGGCGCAAGCGGTCCAGACCGGCCAGGATGGTCAATACGTGTTCGTCGTGAAGGAGAATTCGACGGTCGAGCAGCGCCCGGTCACGAGCGCGCAGCGCGCGGATCAGGACGTGGTCATCGCGAAAGGCCTGCGTCCGGGCGAAACGGTCGTCACGGAAGGACAACTGCGTCTCGAGCCCGGGTCGCACGTCACCACCGATCTCAACGCCGCGCCGGGCGGGGGCGGACGCGGTCGTGGCGGGCGAGCGGGACGCGGACGATAGGTCGAACTTTCAGATTTCAGATTTCAGAATTCAGATTGAAAAGCCCAGAGTCAAGATTCGATGAGCATTCGCCAGACCCTAAGTAGAAACCTGAGATCGCAAGTCTGAAATCGCAATCTGAAATCTGAAATCAATCTGAAATCTGCAATCTGAAATCTGCAATCTCATGAATCTTTCAGAGATCTTCATCCGGCGGCCGATCGCGACGAGCCTGCTGATGGCGGCAATCGCGCTCTTCGGCATCGTGGCTTATCGCGCGCTGCCGGTCAGCGATCTCCCGCAGGTGGACTATCCCACGCTCAACGTCAACGCCTCGCTGCCCGGCGGCGATCCGGGCACGATGGCCTCGGCGGTCGCCAGCCCCCTCGAGCGTCAGTTCACGACCATCGCCGGGCTCGACTCCATGGTTTCGCGCAGCGGATCGGGCAGCACGAACGTCACGCTGCAGTTCGATCTCGATCGCGACATCGACAGCGCGACCGTCGACGTGCAGACGGCCATTGCTGCCGTCATGCCGCTGCTGCCGGCCGGCATGCCGTCGGCGCCGTCCTTCCGGAAGAACAATCCGAACGATCAGCCCATCATCACGATCAATCTCACGTCGAACACGCTGCCGCTGTCGGTGCTCGACGATTACGCAGAAACGTTGATCGCGCCGCGCATCTCGATGGTGAACGGCGTATCGCAGGTGCAGGTGCAGGGCGCGGCGAAGTACGCGGTCCGCGTCCAGCTCGATCCGGACAAGCTGCACGCCGAACGGATCGGCATCAACGAGGTCGATCAGGCGTTGACGAACTGGAACGTCAACCTGCCGACCGGTCAGCTGTTCGGCCCGACGACGACCTACAACATCAAGGCCGCAGGGCAGTTGATGAACGCCGCCGCGTTCCGGCCGGTGGTGGTCGCCTACCGCCGGGGTGCGCCGGTCCGTCTCGAGCAGGTCGCCAATGTCGTCGACAGCGTCGAAAACGTGTTCAACGGCAACTGGTTCTACACCAAAGACGCGGGCGGTCAGGCGCGGATCCAGCGCTCGATCATGCTGCAGGTCATGCGGCAACCGGGCACGAACACCATCGCAGTCACCGACGCCGTGCGCACGCTGCTGCCGGTGTTCGAGTCGCAGATTCCGCCGTCGGCGCACCTCACGCCGCGACAGGATCGATCGCGCACCATTCGCCGGGCCTTCACCGACATCCAGGTCACGATGCTGGTCACGCTGGTGCTGGTTGTCGGCGTGATCTTCCTCTTCCTGCACAACGGCTCCGCCACGATGATTCCGGCGCTTGCCCTCCCCTTCTCGATCCTCGGGACGTTCGCGGTCATGCAGCTGATGCACTTCAGCCTGAACAACCTCTCGATGATGGCCCTGATCCT
>QHWF01000498.1:12284-12783 GCA_003222455.1 Acidobacteriota bacterium | reverse complement strand
CTGGACCGCCACCGCCGACGCTATCTTGGACAAGGTCAGCCGATTCTGCGAACGAACTTCAGGGACACGACACTAGCGCCCGCGATGCGCAGTTCTAGCGCTTGGCCTTGGCGGACTTGCTTGCCTTCTTTTTGCCCACGGATCGAGGACACGGCGTTACCTCAGATGGTGTTACCTGACGGACGGCTATACTCCTCGCTATCGACGAGCTCGGCGAAATGCGTCTATTTTAGGCTGTTCAGCGATTTGAGTACAGCCAAGGCCGTGTCGAGGCGGCCGATCGCCCAGCGCCGGCGCGGCAGGTCGGTTAAACGCTCAAGGCCGCACCCGATGTCGATATAAGGGGCTCCTCACAGAACAGACGGACTGGGGCGCCCAGGGGGACACTACGAAACAGTAGTAATGAGATCGAGCAGAAACAGTAATGTCATGTCCAGATCCAGCATGCAGGCGCCTGCGCGATGCTCGCGCTTCCGCCGCTCCGGGCGTCAACGGGTAC
>QHWF01000498.1:11606-12249 GCA_003222455.1 Acidobacteriota bacterium | reverse complement strand
GTTGCCTTCGACCGGCGCGCCCATCGGCCGTCGTAGCGTGAAGTTCCGAACAAATCTCTCGATTCCCACGCTCGGGCTCTCGCCTTGCGGTGGGGATCCTATTTTGCAGCTCCAGTGAGCGGCTGTTGGCCGAACCGTCTTCAGTCGTCCGCCGCGATTGCTGACAGCGGACCGCGCGCGCACGGAGATCCTTAAACGCAGTGTCACCCCAACACAACGCCCACGCACTGTCCGTTCTGCGCCTTGCAGTGCGGGATGCATCTGGGCGGAACAGTAGAGGTGGCCGAGGTCATCGGGAATACGAAGTTTCCCGTGAACAACGGCGGCGCGCGGTGTTTGACGAGCTGCGACGCGCCACCGGTGGTGGTTGGGCGCCAAGGAGCCGACCGAGGACGACGACGAGGTGGTCAGCTACGCGGAGCCGTCACGGGGCATCTATAAGAAGCTGATCATCCGCGGCGATGGGATCGCGGGCGGCATCATGATGGGCGACAGCGCGGTCGTCCGTCCGATTATGCAGGCGTTCGCGGATGATGCCCGCCTCGGGGGTCAACGTGCGGAATGGCTTTTTCCCACGGTCGCGGTCATCGGTCCGGTCTGCCGGGCCGCACTCAAGGAACATGGGGTCGCTTCGCGTGTCATG
>QHWF01000498.1:8395-11583 GCA_003222455.1 Acidobacteriota bacterium | reverse complement strand
CGTAACCCATGCCGACCTCCACCCGAACCGATGTAGTGGCGATTCCGGTGCTCACCGGCTCGCTGCTACGCCTGCCGCTCGGCTTGTGGCGCGATCGTGTCGGCACGCGAGGCGTACCCGTTGGCTTCTTCTGTTTCTCCTCGTACCGCTGCTCATGGGTTGGCGGCTTGGGTCGGGAGTCGGCACCGTCTATCTCCTCGGCGCGACGCGGGGCGTGGCTGGCGCGTCGATCGGTGGCCGCTCGCCAGCCGATGGTATCCGCGGAAGCGGCAGCGTCTGGTCATGAGGATCACCGCAATGGGTAACAGTGGCACCGGGATCCGATCACGCCTGCGGCTTCCGACTCACGCGCGCCACGGAGAGTTTTTTAGACAACTGTTCGACGTTTTTCCGAGCTGTCCGACAGTGTTGTCGCCTCGATCCCGCGGCGCGTCCGTGTCGCCCGCGACGGGCCGAGACGCGCGCCTTCATGGGAGAACGTCGGGACAATCGCCAGTTCGACGGCATCGCAGGCGATGCCTCACCGTGGCACAGCCGTTGCTCCTTCGGCAACATCGAACGCTCGGCCATTCAATCCTGCAGGAGACGTTGACTATGTGGGTACGCAGATCGCTCGTGGTGTCCGTGTGCACACTCGCGCTCGCGGGCGTGGCGCGAAACACTGCCGCGCAACAACCCGTGTTACCCCCGCCATCGGCGCCGTCGGCGCCGACGCCACTCGGCCTCAACGGACAACTGGCCCCGTGGCTCCAAGTCCGTGGTGAGTTCCGCACGCGCATCGAAGGATTCGCCGGCGGCGGGTACACACCCGACAACAACGACGCCTACTGGATGGATCGGTTTCGCCTCAGCGCGATGGTGCGCCCGTCGAAGTCGATCAGCTTCTTCGTCCAGGTTCATGATGCGCGCGCGTTCGATAAGACGACCGGTGGCTCCCTGGCGCCGTTACGGGACACGCTCGACCTCCGACAGGGCTACGCCGAGATCAGCTCCGCTCACGCGACCGTGCGCGTCGGCCGGCAGGATCTCGCGTTCGGCGAGCAACGGCTGATCGGGAATCTGGCGTGGGTCAACGCAGGGCGATCATTCGACGCCGGCCGCCTAACACTCAAGCGAACTGGCGCACAGGTGGACCTCTTCGCCGCCTCGGTGGTCACCATTCAGCCGAACGCGTTCGACACAAGCGGCCATGGCAACGTCCTCTACGGCGCCTACGGATCGCTCACCACGCTGCTCCCGAAACAGACCGTCGAGCCGTACGTCCTTTGGCGGCAGGCAACCAATGTCGCGGCGGAGCTGGGCGGCCTCGCCACGATGCATCAGGCGACCACGGGCGCACGCATGGCCGGTAAGGTTCCGGCGGCGTTCGATTACTCGGGCGAGTTGGCGATCCAGACCGGATCGGTAGGGCCCGACACCATCAAGGCGTGGGCGGCTCATGCCAACGTCGGCAGGGCCTTTGCCAGCGCCGCGGCGAAGCCGCGGCTGTTCGGCGAGTACAACTACGCGTCGGGAGACGCGAACCGGAAGGACGGCACGCGGGGCACCTTCGATCAGCTCTACCCGACTGGCCACGACAAGCTCGGCCTAGCGGACCAGGTCGGCTGGCGAAATATCCGCGACGCGCGCGCCGGACTCGAATTCAAGCCGGCGGCCAAGTGGCAGGCGACCGGCAGCTATCACTCCTTTTGGCTGGCGAGCGCAACCGACGCCCTCTACAGCGCGAGCGGAGCGCTCGTCGCGCGCTCGGCCACCGGCACCGCGGGCAGGCACGTCGGGCAGGAGCTCGACGGCCAGGCGACTTACGTCTATTCGGCCCAGCTGCAGATCAACGGCGGCCTCGCACACGTGTTCCCTGGCGAGTTCCTGAAAACCCTCACGCCCGGCCACGCCTATACCTATCCGTACGTGATGGTGACGTACGTCTTCCTTGGGGACGGGCCTACGGTCGCCGTCGCCGGGAGTCATATCCGATGACCGCCACACGACGCACGTTCCTCAGGCGCGCGGGCGGCTCGACGCTCGCCGGCCTGATGCTCGGCCTGCCCCGGGGATGGGTCGGAACCGCCTACGCCGACGACTCGCCCGAAACGAAGACCCTCCGCTTCGGCATCATCGCGCTGACGGATTGCTCGCCCATCGTGATGGCGCACGAGCTGGGGTACTTCAAGAAGTTCGGGATCGACTCGATCATCTCGAAGGAAGCCTCGTGGGCGGTGATCCGCGACAAGATCAACATCGGCGAAAACCACGCCACGCACATGTTGATCGGCATGCCGCTCGCCTCGACCATGGGTCTGGCCGGGTCACCCGTGAAACCGATGATCATCCCCTGGATGTTGAACCGAAACGGCCAGGCGATCACGCTGAGCAACAAGCTGAAGCAGGCCGGCGTCAAGACGCCGAAGGATCTCAAGCCGCTCGTCGACAAAGCCAAGGCTTCGGGCAACCCCATGGCCTTCGCGATGACATTCCCGCCCGGCACTCACGCGATGTGGATGCGCTACTGGCTCGCCTCGGGCGGAATCAACCCTGATAAGGACGTGAGCCTGATTGTGATTCCGCCGGCGCAGATGGTCGCGAACATGAAGGTCGACAAGATGGACGGGTTCTGCGTCGGCGAGCCGTGGAATCTCCGCGCGATTCAGGACGGCATCTCCGGAAAAGGTCTGTGCGTTCACAGAGGAGTTCGCTGCCAAAAACCCGAAAACCGTGAAAGCCGTCTTGAAGGCCCTGCATCTCTCGAGCGAGTACCTCGACAACCTGGAGAACCGGGCGAAGTCAGCCGAGATCGTGGGACGCCCGACGTACATCAACGCGCCGGCGGAAACGATCCTGGATCGGCTGCTGGGCAAGTACGACTACGGCGACGGGCGAAAGGAACAGGATCCAAACTACATGATCTTCTCGAGCCGCGGCTGCAACTACCCGGACCGCATTTTCGGCAAATGGTTCCTGTCGCAATTCCGCCGCTGGGGCCTGGTGAAAGGCGCGCCGGACTACGCCGGCGTCGTCAACCGCGTCATGCGGCCCGAGATTTATCTGGAAGCCATGAAGGAATTGGGCGTCACGCCGAAGGTCGCCGATCTGCCGAAGTTCACGTTGTGGGACGGGACAACGTTCGACAGCAAGGATCCGGAAAAATACGCTCATTCTTTCCCGGTGAACAGCATGGCGGAGGCGTAGAA
>QHWF01000498.1:3724-8252 GCA_003222455.1 Acidobacteriota bacterium | reverse complement strand
AGATGGACCAGGGCATCGGCCTGCTCGCGTACTACAGTCTGTTCCGGGTGGCGCGCGGGTTCCTGCTCGGCATCCTCATCGGCGCGCCGCTCGGCTTCGTGCTCGGCCTGTCGCCGCCCTCCCAGCGCATGCTCGATCCGCTCATCCAGGTACTGCGGCCGATCTCGCCGCTCGCGTGGCTGCCGCTTGGACTCGTCCTCTTCCGCAAATCCGAGCCGGCCGCGCTCTTTGCGATTGCGGTCTGCTCCATGTGGCCGACCGTCATCAACACCATGGCGGGCGTGCGGGCGATCCCCCAGGACTACTGGAATGTGGCGAAGGTCCTTCGGCTCTCGCCGCCGACGACGTTCCTGAAGATCATCATTCCGGCGACATTGCCCTACATGTTCACGGGCTTTCGGCTGAGCCTCGGCATCGCGTGGCTCGTGATCGTCGCCAGCGAGATGTTAACCGGCACACCTGGCATCGGTGGCTTCTTGTGGCAGGAGTACAACAGCCTCATTTATGCCCACATCCTGCTCGCCATCCTGACGATCGGCGTCGTCGGTTTCGTGCTCGATCGGCTCATGGGTCTGGCCGAGGCGAAGTTGCGGACGGTGTAGCGTGACCCTCATCGACGTCACGTCGGTATCGAAGACGTTCTGGATGGGTGCCGGCGCGCGCCACGTTCTCGAGGATGTCAGCTTGAAGGTCGAACGTGGCGAGTTCGTCTCGATCGTCGGATTCATGGGGTGCGGGAAGTCGACGCTGCTGAACATCATCGCCGGCCTCGCGCCGGCTGACACCGGAACCGTGCGCCTCGGCGGCAAGGCCGTCGAGGGGGTGCTGCGCGGCGCCTCGATTGTCTTTCAGAACTATTCACTCCTCCCGTGGTTTTCGGCGATCGAGAACGTCCGGCTCGCTGTGGCCACCGCGTTTCCGGCCCTCACTCGCGCGCAGCAGATCGAACATGCCCGCCGCGCTCTCGAGAAGGTCGGCCTCGGTAATTCGGTCGACAGGCGGCCGAGCCAGCTCTCAGGGGGTATGCGTCAGCGGGTGGCGATCGCCAGGGCCTTCGCGACCGAGCCCGAGATCCTGCTCCTCGACGAACCGTTCGGCGCGCTCGACGCGCTAACACGGGGCAACCTGCAGCAAGAGCTCGCCGGGCTTTGCTCGGAGCGAGGTCGTCCGGTGACCACCGTGATGGTCACGAACAGCGTCGACGAGGCCTTGCTCCTGTCCGATCGGATTGTCCCGATGACGCGCGGGCCGCGCGCGACACTCGGCACGTCAGTCTCCGTCGACATCGCCCGGCCACGCTCGCTCGCGCAACTGCTCCATGACGAGCATGCCGTTCACGTGCGGTCGTACGTGGTCGAGTCGCTGACCGATTCGGTTCGACGCGCGCGCCGCCGACGACTTACGCGTGTCGACGATGCGCCCGCCGGGGAGGCCTTAGCCGCCCTGCCGAGACGGAGCGAAGCGTGACGCTGAGGGTGCCGCTCGAGCTCACCGGCTTAACCAAACGGTTTGAGACGCAAGCGGGGCCGTTCGTCGCCGTCGACAATGTCAACGCACGCATCGGCCAAGGGGAGTTCGTCTGCATCCTCGGCCACTCGGGCTGCGGTAAGTCGACGGTCTTGTCGATCGTCGCGGGCCTGCAGCCCGCGACGCTCGGTGGCGTGGTTATCGACGGCAAACAAGTCGACACGCCGGGCAGCGACCGCGCCGTCGTCTTTCAAACACCGTGTCTACTGCCGTGGTTGACGGCGCGCCAGAACGTGTTGCTCGCGATGAAACAGGCTCCCTCCCGTCGATCCGATCCGAAAGCAACCCCTGAGCACTATCTCGAACTGGTCGGCGTGGCGGACTGCGCCGCCCAGTTGCCCGGCGCGCTGTCGCTCGGCACGCAGCAATGTGTCTCGCTCGCGCGGGCGCTCTCGGTGGAACCGCGCTTCCTGCTACTCGACGAGCCGTTTTCGACGTTGGATTCCCTGACGCGCTTCGACTTGCAGGACACGCTGCTGCAGGTGTGGGAGCGCGACCGCAAGACGGTATTGATGGTGACGCACGACGTCGATGAGGCCCTGTACCTCGCCGATCGGTTGATTCTGATGACCGACGGACCAGCGGCAACGGTTGGCGAGATCTTCACCGTGCCGTTTCCGCGGCCGCGAGAGCGGACCGCCGTCCTCGAGCACCCCGACTACTACGCCTGCCACCAGCGGGTGCTCGATTTCCTCAAGCACCACGCCCACCAGTCAAAAGTCTACGTGTCCGCCTAGCCGCACAGCGCGTCGTGGCTGCACGCCGGCTATTAGAGTCACTGCCTGGGATGGGTGAAACCCATCGCCTTCAGGAGGCTTGCGATACGATGGCCGCGTCGATGGGCACGCGAAACACTGACCAATCGCCGTTGTGGATCGCCGCGTCTGACTTGCCGGCGTCGCCGGGGCATCGGGCGAGGACGAGGACCGCATTATCGACTTGGGCAATCAGCTCTTGGGCTCGATGGCGTTGAGACGATCGAGAACTGGATCGCGAACGTGATGGCGTACGACAACGGCGATGAGCGGTTCCCGCCCGTCGAGATTGCACGATTGTTGAACGCCCTCCCGAGTACGCCCGCGACCGTGTAGGAGAGAGGACACACGGACGCTCGACGCACGGACGCTCCCCCGGCGTCCCCTCTCCCGGCCCCGCAGTACCTCTTCCGAGAAACCACACCGCGCACAGTCATCGAGCTATAATCCGTTCGTTGATGAAAATCTCACGTTGCGCCGCGTTGCTGGTGATTGTCGGAATAACCGCGCCCGTCGTCGATCATCAGCATCTAGCCGCGCAAACACCATCCGCCGATCGTCGGGTGCGAGCACTCCGAATCGCCGTCGTACAGATGCCCGCTGTCGATCACAACATCGATGCGAATCTGAAGCGCGCCGCTATGTTGGCCGAGCACGCCGTGACGCAAGGCGTGCAGTTCGTCCTGTTCCCGGAGATGATGGCGACTGGCTCCTATGTGTCGTTCGATACGTGGGATCAGGCCGAACCGTCGAACGGCAAGTCCGTGCAGTGGTTGAAGTCGACGTCCCGCCGCTTGCACGTCTGGCTTGGAGCGGGGTTCCTCGAAGCATCGGGTTCAGACTTTTATGACACCTTCGTTCTGACGTCACCCTCAGGCGAGGAAGCGGGCCGCGTCCGCAAGCAGATACCAGCTGGCCCGGAGGCGTACTTTTTTCCGGGGCGAAGTCGGGTCGCATGTCGTTTCAACATCGATCGGGAAAATCGGCATTGGGATTTGCGCGGAGAACTACTATTGCTTCGCGGCTTCGCAATTCCTCTCGGAGTCGGTCGATTTTGTGATCATGCCGCATTCGTCACCGGACATGAGCAACGGTGGTGGACTCCCGTCGCCTCCGGGAACTCATCTGGCGTCGTGGTACGCCAAAACACTCGGCGTGCCCGTCGCGATGGTGAACAAGGTGGGACGATCGTATAAGCCACCGCCCAACGAGATCAACGGCGTCTTTCCTGGTCTCTCCGCGATCGTTGATTCTGATGCATCTGTTCTTCAGTCCATGAACGACAAGGAGGGCGTCGGCATCGCGACGATCACGCTCGATCCGCAGCGAAAGACTCGGGCATCAAGTGTCTGCACAGGCATCGGCATTGCGGAACTCACCATCGGGGGATCAGAAGGCGCTGCATCCGTGGCTAATGAGTACGAGCGCGCTCGAAAATCGTACGAAGCCAATGCCGATCGCAAAGCCAAAGCACTTGCCGTTTCAAGTCAGCCCGCCAAGCAATGAAGTCTTAAGACAACTCTTCGTTTTCGTTGTTCGGTGACGCGGGGGGGGCGGCCGTTACCAATCGTGCCGCGCCCGCCGATGCTGGTTTCGGCGTTCACTGGGCAGTCCTCAACGCATAGCTGAGCGTCCGAGTCCGGCCACAACGATCCACGCAGCCCAGAGCGCGACGCCGATCAACGCAGGAGTCCATTCGCGGTTGACGGCTGGACCCACCAGAATCACGACCCACACGATGCGGTCCAGATACAAACTCATGCGTGGCAAGGCTATCGTGAGAATACGAGCCAGCACGAGCGCCCCGATCACGAGCCCCAACGAACCGTCCGCGAGCCGAATCACCATGAGCCACGCGACAACATTCAACAGTCGATCTGCCCACGAATAGAGATTGGCCAAGCTGCACGGTGATCATATTCAACGACTCGTGCGTCGTGTTGATCGAATTGCCATCGTGTTTACGTGTGAACCGGCCCGCGTGCGCCGCGTGGTGCTCACGCCGAAAGGCCGCGCAGCGGTTAACAACGAGTTCGACGAACCCGACGGGGCGGAGGGATTGATCGAGGCCGAGGATCCGATCGTGCCCTTTCCCGGGCCACGCTTCTAAAAGGCCAGGCACGCCGTCCGCCTAGCCCAGAAATTACATTCGTATTTGAAGCGTGCGACGGGCGTGCGAGGAAGAAGCTCAGGGCCGTATGGCGGTTGCCGTCGGCAACTGGAACAAGGTCTGCAGGCGCCCCGAC
>QHWF01000498.1:0-3604 GCA_003222455.1 Acidobacteriota bacterium | reverse complement strand
ATCAATTGACCGCTCAATCGCGACGGAGTCGCCACGCTCTCGTCGCGATCTGGGTCGCGCTGTGGGGTTGTCTGGTCGTCGCCCAGACACCGGCGAGGCCGACCGCAGCAGCCGAGCTCAAGAGAGTGGCGGTCGAAAACGAAAAACGGCTCAACGACTGTTCCGCCTATCCGGACCAGACAACAAGCTCCTACGTATTGCCGTGGAAATCCAACGCCTCCCATCGCATCTGGAGAACGAGCGACCACTTCAGACGGGGCAATGGCGGCGTCGGGCTCTACGCCATCGACATCGAAATGCCCACCGGCACAGAGGTGGTGACCTCGCGAGAAGGGGTAGTGATCGCGGTCCGCGACAATTTTTACGACGGCAACGGCAAAGAGCCGCAAGAAAACTACATCCTCATCCAACACGACGACGGGACGATCGCAAGGTATCTGCGGTTGACGCATCGCGGGGTGCTCGTCAAGGTCGGTCACCAGGTGGCCCAGGGGCAAGTGATCGGTCTGAGTGGCAACACGGGCGAAACTGGTGGACCCCACCTACACTTCGACGTCCAGCAGTGCGGCCCGAACCTTCCGCCGAACGACAACGCACTGCCGTGCGGCCAAACCTTGCCTGTCACGTTCAGGAACACTCGCCCGCACGCCTGCGGTCTGGTGCCGAGCCAAGTTTATCGAGCAGAGAAAGATCCGGCCCTTCAGCGACGCGCGCCCTGACCCGAAAAACCCGAACAGACCGGCCATCGTGACGATCGTCGCGTCGATTGCCAAGTACCGGGAAGAGCCTCAAGAGTAATTGATTACCGGGTCTGACTTGTACCGACGCGCCGATTCTGGCATAACTGGCGCGTGAGTAATCCCACCGACCGGGTGCCCGCCGGGCGCCCGACGATCGAACAGGTGCTGAACGAGAATGAACGACTGCGCCTCGATCTCGAACGGGCCGAGCGTGAGCGCGATCGGTTGCGCCGCGAGGTCGAGCGGTTGCGCGGCCAGTTGGAGGCCGCGCGCCGCGCGGGGTTTCGTCAAGCCGCCCCCTTCTCGAAAGGCGTGCGTGCGGCCCATCCGCGCCGACCGGGACGCCGGTCGGGATCGGCGCATGGGCGTCACGGCCAACGGCCGGCCCCCACGCTCATCAATGACGTGCAGGACGTGCCGGTGCCCCCGGCCTGCCCGCAGTGCGGTGGAGCGGTCGACGACACCCATGTGACGGCGCAATATCAAGAGGATCTGCCGCCTGTGCGGCCGGTGGTGCGCCGATTCGATGTGCACATCGGTCGGTGTCGTCGATGCGGCCGCCGCCTGCAAGGCCGCCATCCGCTCCAGACCTCCGACGCCGTCGGCGCGGCGGCCGTGCAACTCGGCCCGCAGGCCCTGGCCGTCGCGGCGAGTTTCAATAAGCAACTCGGATTGTCGTTCAGCAAGATCGAGACGGTGTTCGCGGATCGCTTCGGCTTGACGGTGACGCGGGGCGCCCTGGTGCGCGCGGTCCATCGGGTCGCGGCGAAGGCGCAGCCCACGTACACGGCGCTCTGTGAGACGGTGAAGA
Organism: Acidobacteriota bacterium; assembly: GCA_003222455.1. Classification (GTDB taxonomy): domain Bacteria; phylum Acidobacteriota; class Vicinamibacteria; order Vicinamibacterales; family CAVVIG01; genus QHWF01. The sequence continues at coordinate 2,053 of QHWF01000498.1, read as the reverse complement.
CCAGCGCGATGGTGGTCGCCGATGAAACGGGCTGGCGCGTCCACGCTGCGTTGCACTGGTTGTGGGTCTTTACCACGCCGGACACGACCGTCTACGCCATTCTGCCGGGGCGCGGATTCGAGGAGGCGGCCAGCGTGCTGGGCGCCGATTTCGGGGGCATCCTGATCCGCGATGGGTGGGCGCCCTATCGGCAATTTACGGAGGCCCTGCATCAAACGTGTGTGGCGCATCTCCTCCGCCGGTCGCGAGAACTGCACCAGGATCATCCGCACGCCCGCATTCCCGGCGACGTGCACGACCTCTTGCAGCGGGCGCTGGCGGTGCGCGATCGCTACGCCGCGGGCACGATCTCTGAGCACGGTGTCGCCGTCGTGCGCGGACAGCTCGAACAGCAACTCGCGCGCGTGCTCGACCGGACGACCGTCGTGCCTGATGTGCAGCGCTTTGTCGCGCATCTCGATCGCGAGTGGGGCGCCCTCTTTGGGTTTCTTCGCGTCCCGGCGGTGGACGCCACGAACTGGCGCGCCGAGCAAGCCCTTCGTCCGGCGGTGATCACGCGTAAGGTCAATGGCGGCGGCAATCGAACCACTCAGGGCGCCGCGACGCAACAAGTGCTCGCCAGTGTCCTGCGCACGGCCCGACAACGCGAACTCGACGGCATAGAGGTCCTCGCCACGTTGCTCAGGGCACCACACCCGATCGTTTCGCCGGACCTCTTCAGTCGCGCCCCACCTTGCTGACCCGGTAATCAATTACCTTTTCGATAGCCGAATTGCCGGAGGCTCCACCGCAACCCTGGATTGCGAAGAACCCGAGCGCGAAGTCCGGCATCGTCGTTCAGGAGAAGTTTAAAAGCGACCTCCTGAACAACGAACGCGACGTGTGGATCTACGAGCCACCCGACTACTCGGCAAGTGGTGCACCCTGTGCGTTGGTCGTCCTGTTCGACGGGCGAGCTTACAACTCGATCATTCCGACGCCGACGATCCTGGACAACCTCTATGCTGCTCGGAGAATTCCTCGCACGATTGCCGTGCTGGTCGGGGATTCGGATCGCGGACGGGACCTGATACCCACCTCGGAGTTGGCCGCGTCCATCGCGACTGAACTGGTGCCCTGGATTCGAGCGCGCTACCACGTGGCGACCGATTCGCGACAGGTAGTGATCGGCGGGTCAAGCGCCGGCGGTTTCGTGGCCGTCTACACGGCCTTGCATCACCCTGATGTGTTCGGCAGCGTCTTGAGCCAATCTGGTGCGTATTTCCGGTCCCCAGACTTTCGGAACTACGGCGCGAATCGTGCTCCGGCAGCGGTTCCCGGCGACGGAGACCGCCACGATCTGGAGGAGTTGATGGATCGTGGGGTTGCCGAGACCACGGGTTGGTTGGCCAAGGAAGTAATCGACAGACCAAAGTTGCCGCTGCGGTTCTATCTGGATGCGGGCTTATTCGAGATCGACCTCACCGGCTCCAGTATCGGCATTCTGGAATCAACCAGACACATGCGCGATGTCCTTCTGGCGAAGGGCTATGAAGTCCGCTACCAGATGTTCGTTGGCGGGCACGATTATGTGAACTGGCGGGGCACTCTGGCTGACGGACTGGTGACGCTCATCGGGAAATGACGGGAAGGACCAGAACTCACAGTTGGCCTGCCCGAATACTGCGGATGTGTCTAGCCGTTCCATCGCCTGGTGGTGGGTCAGTTTGACCGGCATGGGGACTTCCTGAAGCAAACGATTCTCTCGACCTCCTCATATCCTCTAAGGCAACCTGAGCGGCGATTCCGGTTCGGTTCTCAAGCCTCGCATCGCTAGCGATTTCGCGGTAACCCTGTGCTTTGGCGCCTCGGCGGCGGCAACTGAGGCTCGACCGATGCCTCGTCCCTGGACGTGCGGCTCCACGTACCACCCCTCAATGCACGGCACCGGGGATGATGCGCAACCGACAGCCGTTTTCCGAAGGCCCAGTTCAAGGAATCCAACAACCCTACCGCCCGTTACTGCCACGAAAATGATCAGAGTGGTGCGAGAGGACTGAAAATAGTCCCGTGT
>QHWF01000497.1 GCA_003222455.1 Acidobacteriota bacterium | reverse complement strand
GCGAGAACCACGACGCCGTGGACGAAGATTGCGATCAGCAGCGACGCGGCGATCAGGCTGGCCCGCGGAATTCCCAGCCACATCGAAGCGCGACGCCCTTGCAGGATCGCTTCGGTCATCGCGGCGTTGACGAAGACGATGAGGAACGACAAACCGTAGACCCCGGTCAGCGAGGCCATCTGAAGGAGCGCGAGCGACTCGTACTGGGAATCGCCGAGCTGGGCCCACGGCAAGCTCAGGAAGCCGATGTGACACCGCAGATATTCGACAGCGACCCAGAGCGGTGGCGCGACGAGCGTCAACGGTAGCTGCGTTCGTCCGCGGATGCAGTTGACGGCCAGACCCCAGACCGCGACGTACTGAGCGAGATAGAGAGAGATCAGCGCGCCGTCGACGATCTTGAACCCGGGAACTGCGTAGACCGCATACCACGTTCCGGGGAAGAATATGATTCCGGCGACGAGGGAATACATGTACGCCGGCGCGGGCCGCTTGCCCTCGATCGCGAGCAGGAGCGGGACGAGGGCCACCCACGCGAGGATGTGAAGGTCGAAGCTCGGGAAGGTGAGCACCAGCAGACTCCCGGACAGGACTGACATCAGGCCCGCCTGGACAACGGTACCGGGAATCATCGTCGTCTTCTCGGCGTTTGGCGCCAGGCTGCGGCGCGCGAGCCCGCAGCCTGGCGGCGTCGTATGTGTGGAGTCCTCCTACCGCAACCGATAGATCGTCAGATTGGGGATCGATCCGCTCGCGTCGAGCGTCCCCGGGATGGGGGAGAGGTCGCCGTTGAATCCGCCGATGGAATGGCACTGCACCTGCTGGTTTCCGTTAGGGAGGATCCTGACGATCAGGCACAGCTTCAACACATCGTGAATCGCCCCCGTCGGCGTGGGAAAGCCGAAGGCCTCGAAGATCGACTGGCCGCTCGACGTTACAGGATTCGCGTCGAGCACTTCGCACATCACCTCTTCTGCACTGACAATCTGTGGCTCCGGAACACTAGCCCTGAAAGTGGCGGTTGTACCATCGGCAGAGGTCAGCGTCAGTGTCGCGTCGGCGCTAGTCGCCGTGAAGGTCCCTTCATTGAAGTTCCTCAACACGATGACCGCCGATCCTCTGAGCTTGTCGGTGCCGTTGATATCGGTCTTCGAGGTCACCACGCACGCCTCGCCTCCGCCGGCGGCCCGGGCCTCGGTACTGAACCCGCAAAGCACTCCGACGACCACCACGGCCAGGATCATTTTCGCCAATCTCATAGACTCTCCTCGCAGTGCGCGTTCGGTGCGGCAACGCGTCACGGATTTCTCAGCTTGAAGTTCGACGTGAGCGTGGAGCTGGCTACGGTCGGGATGCGGAATGTGTTGTAGCCCGTCGTCTTGCTGTCGATGACCTGCGTGAAGTCCTTGTCGTTCGTGTAGCCGGTCCCGGCGCAGTCGTGATTCGCGCACGTGCCGAGCGCGGGATTCAGCTTGCCGCCATGGCCGTATTCCATGGTGATGTAGAACCGCATCACTTCGGCGATGACCCGGCGCTGAGCCTCGACCTGGTCGCAATTGCACGTGGCCTGATCGAAGAGGACGGTGGCGGCCGTGGAGCCCCACGTGCGGCCGCCGTCGGTCGACGTCACGACTTTCAGCAGTCGGCCTCCGCCTTTCGGGATGAGTCCCAGCGGCCCGAGGGCAGTGTTGGGATTCAACATCCGGAACTCGATCCGCTTCGAGAAGATGCTGCACTGGTGCGTGTCGTTCGGCGTCGTCCACGTGGACTTCGCGTAGATGGTCGTCGAGCTGTTGTCATCGGACTCGGCGCATCTCAGCCCCTTCTGGTCGGCGCCGCTGATGCGCCAGGAGCCTGCCGCGATGGCGGTGTTGGCCACAAACGGCGCATTCGGGCTGATGTTCGCGATGACCTGATTCGACGCTACGACGTCGTTTCTGCCTACAACACCACCGATGGACTGGATGACGGCAGACGCGTTTCCGCTCGTCAGGCTCGCAAGGACGTGCGTCTGATTGAAGACCTTCGAACCGGCCGTGAACGTCACTCCGGTACCGCTTGCGGCCGACGGAGTGAGCGTCGTGAGTGGGCTCTCCGACACCTGATAAAGCGCGTTCCCCATCACGATACGGTCGAAGCCCCTGAGTCCCGCGAAGGTGAGGTCGCCGACAGTGGAGTCGAAGAGGCACGTCGTGAAATCGTCCGCCCACTCTGCGCTGTCGTTGCCATGGTTTCCGGCTGTCGCGGACCACCCCAGGACATGAACTCTCGGGCCCGGTGGGTCCGTACGGGGCGCCGGCACCAGCTTGTTGAGGGTCGAGAACAGCGAGAGCGCGTTGTTCGGAACCGGAAGGTAACTAGGACTGGTCGCCCCGAGGAGAGTCGTTACGCCGCATCCCGGATTGAGAAAACTCACGAACAGGTCGCGCTCGAGCGGATGGAGCCTTATGGGCTGGCCGCCAAGTAGGACGCCGCGATACTCGTCCATGTTCGACCAGCCGTCGCCGTCGTTATCCGCGCTCGCAGCGAGGCTACTACTGTATTGAGCCTCCCACGTGTCGGGCATGCCGTTAAAGTTGGAGTCCGGAGGGACGATGAAGTTGTAGACGACGTTGTTGACCGTGACACGGACGACCGCCATGCCGCCGCAGTCCTGCGACGTCAGCTGATTTCCGCTGATCGTGTAGTCGGCCGACAGATCAGTCGACAGGCCCGAATTCGTGCACGTCCCCGGGTAGGCGGATGTCGTCAACGCCTGCGCGACGATGGGATTCGACTGTGCCAACGTCGCAGCACTACACGCCCCTGTCGTCGGGCTGCCGGAGGGGCATACCAGACTGATCGGGGATTGCGGCTGGCCACCGGAGTTGACCGTGAGGGTTACGGTCCCGCCAGGCGTCGGGAGGAAGTTCGCCGGCGACAGCGTCAGGGTCACGGTCGACGCCGTGTTCGGAGGAAACGGGTACGTCGTGCTGACGGGATAAACGACCTGAGCATCCGCGGAGGCGACGCCGCCCGCCAGCCAGGCGACCAGGGCCAGAGCAGCTATCATGACTCGGAGGGTCATCGTCGTTACTCCCCTCATCGCTTGATATTCAGTTCTTTCGTGCCAACGACGGAATTGCGCGGGAAGTCGCTCGAGCTGCCCGGCGATCCGTCGTAGTCCGGGGTCGTGCTCGGCGGATTGGTGAACTTCACGAGGATGAGCACCGCATCTTTGATCGGTATCCCCGCCGTGCAGCGGCCGAACGTATCAGTGAGGCACGAGCCGATCCTGCCCTGATCGGCCTCGTAGATCTTGGGGTACAGCGTCGACGGCGGGTTCTTGTTGCCGCCGGTCACCTTCAGGAAATTCGGATCGCTGCGAAGGAAGATGCGAACCGCTACGTTCGCGAGCGCATGCTTGTTGAGTGTCACCAGGATCTGATAGGCGAACGGACAACCGGTGCCGCCGGCGTTGCCGCTCAGCGTCGGGCACTGATCGCCGGGGGAGATCGATCCGCCGGTCGCGCCGAAGGTGAACTCCTGCGCCGGCGCGATGTAGGTGCGGATCGGGGCGCCGAGGCATTCGTCCACATCATCGCACTGACCGGTCGTTGGATTGACCGTCGGATCGGTGACCGAGTTCTCGGCGGTGCACACGGCCTTGAAGTTGCCAGTGGTGATGTCGAAGACCTGGCACAGGTTGCCGCGGGCCTGGAACGTCGCGGTCTGGCCCGTCGGAATCAGCTGCAGGTCGCCGTGCGTCGGGTCGCCGTCGATCTGCAGCGTGATCCCGGGCGCGCCGTGGACGCTCTTCGGCGGCAGCTCCTGCCCGGTGGTCAGGTTGAACAGGTGGCAGTGCCAGGACTTGTGGAAGTCGGTCGGCCGGACGACGAACGTGTCGCTCGTGGAGGAATTGAACGTCAGGTTCAGCGTCACCTCGCAGGTGGAGCTGAAGTTCGGCACGCTCGCCGTCTGGTGATTCGGATCGTTCACCTTGATCGTCACGGATCCGACGGCGGAGTCCGGAAATTCCTCGGCTAAGGACCCGTCGTTCGCCAGGTACGTGAACGAATCCGTGCCGCTGAAACCGCCGCTCGGTGTGTACGTGAAGGAGCCGTCGGAATTCAGTGTGAACGAGCTGGCGTGCAACGGGCCCGACAGCACCCCCGCGGTCAGCGCATCGCCGTCGGGGTCGACATCGTTTGCCAGGACGCCTGCTGGTGCGCCGACCGTCAGCGTCTGTCCGACGTTGACGCCATACTGATCGGCGGACGCGACCGGCGTCTGGTTGGTGGTCGACGCGACGTCGACGACCGCCGCGACGAGAGACAGGCAGTCAGAGGGTGATGAGGCGGCGGTCAGCTGAAGCGAGTTCAGCCCCGGGGTCAGGAACGTCTGGATCGGAAAGTCGCGGATGTCCCACAGGTTGCCATTGTTGGCGGGGCCGTTGTTGGTCGAAGGCACGGTGTTACCGTCGAAGACGTGCCCAGTCGTTCCCTGCGGCTGCTCGTTCAGGCTAATGTCCTCTGTG
>QHWF01000496.1 GCA_003222455.1 Acidobacteriota bacterium | reverse complement strand
GCCGTACGCCTGGAGAGACGTACCGTGGTGGAGCGGGCGCCAGGTCGAAAACCTTCGTGCGATTCTCGATGTGGTGAAGCGGACGTACAACGTCGACGAGAACCGTGTCGTATTATCCGGCGTATCCGACGGTGGAACCGGCGCTTATTACACGGCGATGCGGGAAACGACGCCGTTCGCGAGCTTCCTGCCGCTCAACGGCTTCATCCTGGTTCTCAAGAACGAGACGGCTGAAGCCGACGGCGATCTTTTTCCCAACAACCTGCTGAACAAGCCGCTGTTCATCGTCAACGGCGGGCGCGATCCGATGTATCCCACGAGCGTGGTCGATCCGTATATCGAGCACTTGAAGCGTGCCGGCGTCGATCTCGTCTATCGACCGCAGCCGAATGCAGCGCACGACACGTCGTGGTGGCCCGAAATCAAGGATTCAGTCGAGCGGTTCGTTGCCGATCATCCACGCGTCGCGCTGCCGGATGCGCTGAGCTGGGAGAGTGGACCGCCAAACATCCCGAGCCGGGCACATTGGCTGGTCATCGATCGTCCCGGTGCCGAGCGGGACAGAGGGAGGGACGCCGGAGTAAACGACCAGGGGAGGGACCCCGGAGTCAACAAAGCCGCGCCGCTCCCCGACGTGAACAGGATGCCGACGCGTCCCGCCCTCGACTTCGGGATTCGGGCGAGCGGCACGCGCATCACTCGCGTTGTCAAAGGATCCAACGCCGAACAGATCGGGCTCCGGTCAGGGGACGTCGTTGTCACGATCAACAATCAACCCGCATTGCCGGGCGCCGATATCGCGGAACTTCTGCGCAGCTATCCGTCGGGGCGACCGCTGTTGGTCACCGTCGCACGCGGCGGCGAATCGGTGCGGCTCACGGGCCGGTACGCGCCGACCGTGCTCCCGGGCGAATCCGACGCGATGTTTCCGCGGCAGCGTGAATCCGGACGCATCGATCTGATTCGGACCGGAAACAGGGTCGACGCGCGGAGCAGAGGCGTGGCGGCGTTCACGCTGCTGCTGTCGCCGGATCAGTTCGATCTGAATCGCGCGGTAACGGTTGTTGTGAACGGACGGACGCTCTTCGACGGGATCGTTCAAAGGGACATCCGGACGCTGCTCAAATGGGCCGCTCGTGACAACGACCGGACAATGCTCTTCGCCGCCGAATTACAGGTCGCGGTTTCGAATTAGGAATTCGGAATTTGGAATTCGGAATTCGTGAAAGTCACGTCGTGACCATTCATTCCAAATTCCGAATTCCGAATTCACTTCGGTTCCTCGGTGCCGGCGAAGATCTTCGTGCCATCGGGCATCGTGATGTTCGTGGCGTTCGCGAACTCCTTGCCGTTCTTGGCGGCAAATCCCTCGACCTTGATGATCGCGCCGTACTGCATCGAGCTTTTCTTCCAGCCGCGGCGCAGCAGCGCACTGGGCGGTCCCATCTCAATCGCCCAGTTTGCGACTTTGCCGTCGGCACCTTTCACGTCGATGTAGATCCACGCGTGCGGATTCGTCCAATCCGCTTTCGTGACCGCGCCCTCGAGCACGACCGGTTTGTCCTGATCGAATTCAGCCGAAAACGCATGGTGCGCGCCGGCCAACGTGGTGAACAGCATCACGCCGAGACCCGCCATGCCGATCGTTCGTTTCATGTTCACGGGCTCCCCTCTTAGCGAACGTCACGATCGAACGCAGAGGCCGCAAAGGACGCAAAGGAAACCCAGTATTCTTAGCGGCCTTCGCGGCCTTTGCGTTCCAGGGCGGCGTCAGTCAGTCGGACACGCCCCTCTAGGGCACGCTGACGCGAATGCCGCTGATGTCGGTGTTCGTCATCAGCAGCAGGTTCTTGTCGTTTCCTTCGAAGCACGCGTATTCGACCGGCACGTAGCCCTTCGGCGCGCGCGCGAACGCATAGTACGCGATGGTCCACGGCTGTGTGAACACCTTGGGATCCTCGATCCTGGCTTCGTAGTGGATCGTGTTGGCATCGATGGGCGTATAGCGTTCGGTCACGCGATAGAGATCGCTGTGTGGAATGCCGTGACCGGTCGTCAGCGACTCCGCCGGTACGCCAGGCGCCGCGGAGATCGCGCCGATCACCCAATTGTTACTGAGATTGTTGGTGAAGTTCGTCACCTCGACGACGAGCACGTTCCCTTCCCAATGGCCGCGCGACACGCCCATGGCCTTGCGGATGTTCGGATCGAGCGGCGGACGCCCATCCAGCGGGATCGTCCGATAGAGGTGGTTCTGCTCGTAGAAGATGACAACGTAGCCAGGCTTTTGAAAGATCTGATAGCCGACCACCGGCGCCGGAATGGTGCTGCGCGGCACGCCGTTGGCGAGGCACAGGACGCGCCCATCGAGGTACTCGATCTTTTCCTGGTTCGCGATGATTTCCTTGCGCCTGGCCAGCGCCTCAGGGGTCAACGGGATCTTGCCGTCTGCCGGGTCCACACCCACCGGCCGCGCGATCGCTCCTTCGGGCAGCTTCGGACGTTCGTTGAGGCTGTACGAGAACTCGCTGTTCGCGCGGTTCGGCGCGCGGTTCGTCATGGGCACCAGCGGCGTCTCGATGCCGCGAGGCAGCGGGATCGCGACGTAGAGGCCGGAGATGTCCGGCTGGCCGTCGGCGGTCCGCGGCGGGACATATGTGCTGACCGGGCGCGTGTACGGCGGATAGTTCGCAGCAGGGGCGGCGCCGCGCCCCGCGGGCGGAGCGCTCGGTCCCGCCTGGGCGCCAGCGATGCAGGGCAGAACCAGGACGGCCAGCAGGGGACCCGCAATCGTGATCGAAGTCCTCACGTGAAGCCTCCCTTTTCCCGAGCGCCAGTCACCGCCAGGCGAACCTCACGATTGAACGCAGAGGCCGCAAAGGACGCAAAGAAGAACAGTATTTCTTAGCGGCCTTCGTGGCCTTTGCGTTCCATTGGCAGTCAGTTATTCGGACACGCTCCTACGGCTTACCGCCTCGCCCCTTGAACAGCTTCTCGTACACGTGCTCGGCGCATTCGTAATCGAGCAACTCGAGGTTCTTCTCGAGGCGGCGATAGATGATCAGGCTCAGTTTCCAAGGTCGCGTGAACACCTTGGCATCGTCGATCGTCGCCTCGTAACTGATGTGGGTGGCGTCCGTCGGCGTGAAGCGTTCCACGACCTTGAGCGCGTCGCTGTGGAAGTTTCCTGCCGCGTCGAACCAGGTCTTGTCGCCCAGACTCACCGTGTCGACGACGAGCGTGTCGCCATCCCACGTTCCGCGCGCGTCGCCCATCCAGAAGTCAAGATCCTCCAGGTGGGGCGTCCCGTCCAGGAAGATGGTGCGTGTGGTGTGAGCGAATTCGTACGCGATCCCGACGTGGTTCGGCGTCTGTGTGATTTCAAAGGGAAACGGAAGATACGTGGCGCGTGGCACGCCGGGCATGTAGCACTTCCGGAGCGGATCGGCCATGAGCCGGTTTTGAAAGTTCTCGTTCCGCTTCGCTAACGCCCACGGCTGATACGGGATGGTGCCACCCTCCACGGCACTGAGGCCCGCGGGAACGCCTTCGCTCGCCGAATGGGCCTCGACATTCCAATGTGCCGTGCCGAGGACCTGCCAGATGCCATTCAGATCGGGCTTGCGGTCAGGAGTGCGCGGCCCGTTGTACGCCGAAGTGGTCTGGACGGCCGAAGCACGTGACGGGGCCGCGCCCCGCTGCG
>QHWF01000446.1 GCA_003222455.1 Acidobacteriota bacterium | reverse complement strand
CATTCCCGCGTCGATGTCTTCCAGCGTGCCGAGTCCGTTCTCGTACGCGCGGATCGCGTCGAGCAGATACGGAACCAGCAGGCGATTGACGATGAAGCCAGGTCGATCGGGCGCCGTGATCGGCTCCTTTCCGAGTGATTTCGCGAACGCGAACACGGTCTGATACGTCTCGTCGCTGGTCGTGAGCGCACGGATCACCTCGACGACCTTCATGATCGGCACCGGATTGAAGAAGTGCAGACCGCCGAAGCGGTCCGGCCGCTTCGTGGCCGCGGCCAGCTCGGTGATACAAAGCGAGGACGTGTTGGACACGAAGATCGTGCGTTCGGGAACGATCCTCTCGAGCGCCGCGTACGTCTGCTTCTTCTCGGACGCGCTCTCGACAACCGCCTCGACGATCAGATCGCACTCCTTCAGGGCGTCGAACGTTGTCGTGCCCGCCAGGTTCTCGAGTGTCCGGTCGCGCGCCTCGGCGGTGGTCTTCCCTTTCGCCACGCCATCATCGAGAAACTTCTTGATGCGCGCGAGGCCCTTCTCGATGTAGGTATCGTTCACTTCGCGGACGATGGTCTTGTAGCCTGCTGCGGCGGACACTTGCGCGATTCCGGAACCCATCAGGCCGCAGCCCAGAACACCAACGGTTTTGATCGGCATCGTTTCCTCTGTCAGGCAGGCCGGCACGCTGTGTCGAAAATCACACGTTCGAAGCGTGGAATGATAGTCGATTCGTGACTTCGTGATAACCGTTATCCGGCTCTGATTGCGTTCGCGATGGAATCGCCGGTCTCTCTGGTGCCAAGGCTGCCGCCGATGTCCGTCGTGACATGGCCGGTTCTCACCGCGTCCTCGACTGCCCGTTCGATCGAGGCAGCCTCCGTCTTCAGTCCCAGGTACTCCAGCATCATGGCGGTCGAGAGAATCGCGCCGATCGGGTTCGCCACGTTCCGGCCCGCCAGGAGGGGCGCCGACCCGTGCACCGGCTCGAACATCGACGTCCGGCCCGGATGCAGGTTGCCCGACGCCGCCACGCCGAGCCCGCCCTGCAACGCCGCGCCAAGATCGGTGATGATGTCGCCAAACAGGTTGTTCGTCACGATCACCTGAAACTGCGACGGATCCTGCACCATCAGCAGCGCCAGGGCATCGATGTACAGGTGCCGCGCGGCAATGTCCGGGAACTCCGCGGCAACCTGTTTGAACACCCGTTGCCAGAGCGCATGACCGTCGGCCATCGCGTTGCTCTTGTCGGCCATGCACACCCGTTGCCCCCCGTTCGCGCGAGCGAACTGGAACGCGTGGCGGACGATACGGTTCACGCCTTTGTAGGTGTTGATCTCTTCCTGCACGGCCACTTCATCGTCCGTATTCGCCTTGAAGCGGCCGCCGATGCCGACGTACAGCCCTTCGGTGTTCTCGCGAAAGACCGTGAAGCTCACGTCGGCCACGGTCCGGCCTTTCAACGGGCACAGCCGATTGTCGAGCAGCCGGACCGGCCGCTGGTTCACGAACAGATCGAGCTCGAACCGCGTTCCGAGAAGAATGTCGCGGGCGTGCCGATTGTCGGGCACGCGCGAATCGCCGAGCGCGCCGACGAACACGGCATCGAACTGGTCGCGCAGCAGGGCGTAGCCGTCCGGGGGAATCGTTTCGCCGGTCTTCAGGTAGTGCTCGGCGCCCCAGGGCATCATTGCCAGCTCGAAACGGCGGCCATAGACGTCACCGATGCGGCGGACGATTTTGACCGCTTCGGCGGTCACTTCGACGCCAATCCCGTCGCCGGGGATGACCGCGATCCTCAACCGCGTCCCCCATGTCGTTTCAGCTGTTCGGGACCAGACGGCTCTTCACGAAGCCACGAAGAAACACGAAGTGCTGATCCGTGGTCGCAAGATGACATCAACACACTATTCTAGCCACGACGATCAACGGGGTGTAACTAACGCCACGGTTGAACGCAAAGGCCGCGAAGGCCGCTAAGAAACACTGTCTTTCTTTGCGTCCTTTGCGGCCTCTGCGTTCTATCGTGACATTCGCCTGGCGAGAATCACAAATCAGCGGTATCGATCTGCGCCCGCTGCAGCCGGCCGCTGAAATCGACGTAAATGGACTTCCACTCCGAGAAGACATCCAGCGCGGCCGTGCCGGCTTCGCGATGCCCGTTGCCGGTGGCGTTGGTGCCGCCGAACGGCAGATGCACCTCCGCGCCGATCGTCGGCGCGTTGACGTAGAAAATTCCGGTGTACAGGTCGCGCATGGCCGAAAACGCACGGTTCACGTCCTGCGTGTAGATCGACGCCGACAAGCCGTACTGGACATTGTTTCCGATGGCGACGGCTTCCTCATACGAGCGGCAGGGAATCACCGACACCACCGGCCCGAAGATTTCCTCCTGCGCGATTCGCATCGACGGCGCGACGTCGGCGAACACGGTCGGCTCGTGGAAGAAGCCCTTGGCAAAGATGCCTTGGTCGAGCCGATGGCCGCCGCACAGAAGTCGGGCGCCTTCCTGCTGTCCGATTTGCACGTATGTCATCACCGTGTTCAGCTGGCTGTCGCCGACGACCGGCCCCATTTGAGTGGCCGACTCGCTGCCGTCGCCGATACGCAGCGCGCGGACGCGCGCCACGAACCGGTCGAGGAACGTCTTGTAGATCTTTTCGTGAACCACGACTCGACTCGCGGCCGTGCACCGCTGTCCACTGGTGCCGAAGCCGCCCCACACGCATCCGTCGACCGCCAGATCCAGATTGGCGTCGTCCATCACGATGATGACGTTCTTGCCTCCCATTTCCAGATGGACCTTCTTGAACGACGGCGCGCCGCGCTCCGACACGGTCCGGCCAACCTCCGTGGATCCGGTGAACGAGACCACGCGCACATCGTCGCTGCTGATCAGGGCATTGCCGACCTCGCCGCCGCCGCCGGTCACGAGGTTCACCACGCCAGGGGGGACGCCGGCTTCGGCGAGAATCCTGACGAAGTTCAGCGCCGACAACGGCGTCAGCGTCGCCGGTTTGAAGACGACGGTGTTGCCGCAGACCAGCGCCGGAATGATCTTCCACGAGGGGATGGCCATCGGAAAGTTCCACGGCGTAATCACGGCACAGACCCCGAGCGGCTGCCGCACCGACATCGCGAATTTGTCACGGAGCTCGGAGGGCACCGTCTGACCATACTGGCGGCGGCCTTCTCCCGCCATGAAGAACGTCATGTCGATCGCTTCCTGAACGTCGCCGCGCGTCTCGTCGAGCACCTTTCCCATCTCACGCGTCATGTCCCGGGCCAGCGCGTCCTTGCGATCGGCAATCAGCTGCGCCGCCCGAAAGAGGATTTCGGCACGGCGGGGAGCCGGAACGAGGCGCCACAGCTCGAACGCGCGCCGCGCGGCGTCAATCGCCCGCGCGACGTCCGCCGGCGTCGACTTCTGGAACACCCCGAGGAGATCGCCGGTGTTCGCCGGGTTGCGGTTCTCGAAACTGTCGCCTGAAACCGAAGGGACCCACGCGCCGTCAATAAAGTTGTGATACGTGGTGGCTTTTGCCGCGGTGGTGGTCGTCATGACCCTGAGAGTGCCGTACTGGAGATGGCGGCTGCAACACGGAAGGAACACCAAGTGGGCGGCAGGGGTTTACCGCGTCGTCAGAGATGGAACCTTTGGGGGTCATCCGCATCCGCCAGCGGGACGATGGCCCTTGAAGAGGCAAAAATGCTCGCAATCTGCGACAGTCGATGTGGCACGGATTCTGAATCCACCATCGGTGTCCGGGGAGACGGACAAAGATGCTGACCACCGCCGCGACCAACGCCGACCCCTTCCGCAGCCCCGCCGCCGCGCCGCTCGCGCAGAAAGTGGTGATCGTGAACGGGAGCGCGGAAATCCTGAATCTGTTCGAAACGGTGCTGGACGCCGGTCACTACGACGTCGTCTTTGTCGAGCCGAGCGCGCGCGCGTATTCGAAGATCAAACGCGTGCAACCGAATCTGGTGATCCTGTGCATCCGCATCGACGATCCGGACGGGTTCCAGGTACTGTCGATGCTGAAGCTGGACGCCGCGACCCGCGACATTC
>QHWF01000445.1 GCA_003222455.1 Acidobacteriota bacterium | reverse complement strand
AACAGGAATTCCGGCGACACGAGCATCGCCTCGACAGCCGCCTGGATGCCGCTCTCGAAGTCGCCCGACTCCGCGTTGCTTCGTCGCGGCTCGCCCGACTCCGCGTCGCTTCGTCGCGGCTGGCCGTGCGCGCGGCCCCTCTCGTAGAACGCATAGAGCGGCTGGATGTCGGCGCTCGTCACCGGACGCCGGAACGCTCTCCGCGCGAGGCGCGTGAGAATGGTTCGCGCGCAAGCCGACTCCTGTCCGGATCGTGCGGGCCGCCCGTCGACACTCCCGGGCCGACAGACGAAAATCTTCCGCCGGCTCGGTGTGTCGCCACGCCCGGCAGGCTCATATGGACCGCCGACGATCAGCTTGCTGATTTCCGGCGGCATCGCCGGGACGTCGAACCGCTTCATGCGGGCGCCATCCAGCCGCAGGTCGACGGGCCACGGGATTTGCGTCACATTGCCGCGTCCGCCCGCTGGTCCGCCGCGT
>QHWF01000444.1 GCA_003222455.1 Acidobacteriota bacterium | reverse complement strand
TTCTCGCGCGGCGATGTCACGCCCACCGTGTGCAGGCCGGCCTTCACGGCGACGCGTACCTGATACGGATCGGTCTCCGCCTCTTCACCGTCCGGTTGAACACCGAGGAATCGAATCTTGAAGACGTACTCGGCGTCGAGCGGGAAATAGTGCGCGACGGCAATGCCGGCGCGCGAGTCGAACGGCAACTCGTCGTTCAGCCGCTCGTTGCGGCTGCCTTTGAGCGGGTCCCGCTTTGCGTCGTAAATGTCTTCAACCGGCTTCATCGTCAGATCGCCGACGGCGAGCCGGCTCACTTTGCGCGCGGCCGACATATAGCGATCGAGCAACGCCGGCGACGTGGACAGCACCGCCGCGATGTTGTCGAACCCGTAGCCGGAGTCGTCGACCGGAAGCCAGTCGCCGGGCCGGATATCGACGGCCAGCAGATCACGGATGGCGTTGCTGTACTCGGCGCGGTTCAACCGATGCATCGGCGCGCGGCCCGGATTCGGATGAGAGACGGCTGCGCGATCCAGTGTGGTTTCGAGATACGTCACGAACGCGGCGGCAACCTGGGGATCGGGCCGCAACCGGACGGTCGACGGCGGCATCTCGCCGGATCGCAGCTTGCGCGCGACTTTTTCCCAGACGTCGGCATGTCCGGGCACGTCCGCCAGTTCGAGGTTCTGAAGCGAGAGACCAGCCGTCTTGAGCCGGTCGTTGTGACAGGTCACGCAGTAGGTGCCGACTAGAGTGGCGTGCTCCGGCGCGGATGATTGACTCGTAACAAACGTGGGATCCGGCTTCCCGCCTTCGCTTCGCTTCGGCGAGGCACGCCGGAGCGCGAAGCGCGGAGGCGGCACCCGGATTGGAAGAATTTGCCTGAAGGCGGACGACACGGGCCCCTGTGCGGTCTGAGGACCCTCGAGGAAAAGACTACGGCCGCCGCACGCCGCGGAGGCCAGTGCGAGCACCGCGATCAGCAGCCCCACCAGTGGGGTGCGCGCGTTTAGATACTCCGACGCCTTCATCTCTGTAATGACCGTCAAATTCCTCCAGCGTAAGTATAACGTTCGGCGCACCCGATGAGCGAGTGACTCGTCTATCGAGCGCGACCGCAGGGGACGACAACTGGAGACAAATCGTGACGTTCGGGTTCCTCCTATCGCCGTGCCGCGTGGTCGCGCTAGCCCACGAATGCACCACCAAAAATCAAACCACAAAGATCACGAAGAAGACACTGTACCTAAGGCTTTCTTCGTGGTTTCGTGCCTTCGTGATCTTCGTGGCAAAAAAAGTTGCAACCATGAAGTGTCTTGAGGTTCGTGCGTTGTGCTTTGTCATTACTCAGACACGCTCCTGGACTAGAACCCCACCCGAATCTGCAGTTGCAGATTCCGCATCGGTTGCGCGCCCGTCGCGCCACCGAAGCCCGCGGTCCTGGGTGTCAATCGTGCCGGATCGAGCGAGCCGTCCGGGAGGTACTGCGAATTGACGATCGTCAGATCGGTCGGGCTCCGGTAGATGACGTTCCTCTCGCGATCGTTGATGACGACCGTGTTGAACGCGTTGAAGATGTCGAGCCGGAACTGGAGGTTACGGTTGCCGCCCAGGCGAATATTCCTGGCGATGGCGAGGTCTACTGTGTGGTCCGGACAGCCGCCGAGGATGAAGCGTCCGGACTCCAGGCCGACGCTGCGGTATTGCGGCCCGGTGACTGCGGCGGTATTGAATTGTGCGTACTGGTTGCTCGAACAGCCGGATCCGGGATCGCCCACATAAACGATTCTCGCGGCACGCCCATCCGGGCCGCTATAGTCCGGCGACCCTGTCAGGTTCACATTCTGGCCATTGTTCTGGTAGGTGTAGGTGAGATCGTACCGGCCGTTGGTCTGGTTGTTCACTTGTGGGGCCAGGGGCTGGTTCGCGGAGCCGGCCGTGAGTACGCCTGAAACCTGCCAGTCGTTGAGCAGGTACCGCCCGAGAAGTCCGAAATGTGCCGGCGCGTTCGGCAGATCCCAGACCGCATAGCTCTTGATGACATGGCGCTGCAACGCGAGGTTTTCGTTCAACTTTTCATACGCCGCCTGATCGTCCCGGATCGAAATCGTCCCGTCGGGGGCGTGCTGCAGGCGCAGCAGCAGACCGGTGTTGCCCTTCAGCGAGAGGCCGAGCGTATAGTTCGTGCCGAACGCCAGCCCATTCTGAAAGCGCCGGTTCAGTGACATCTGGATCGAGTGATATTCGTCCCAGAACCGCGTCTGCTGCTCGTTGATGTTGCTCAAGCCGCGGAACGGCCGCAACAGGTTCGACGTGTAGGCGCTGGCGCCGGGCACGCTGCTCGGTCCGAGCGTCGGATCCTGGTTTTGCGGCAGATACGCGGCCCCGAAGTCGACGGCGTTCAGGTCGACCGAGCCGTTGGTCCCGCCCTGGAACGATCGCAGTCTGTTGAAGCCGTGGTTGCCGACGTACGCGACATCGAGCGCCATGGCCCAGGGCAGCGCCATCTGCACGCCGCCCTGCCACTGCCAGGAGGATGGCACCTGGGCGTTGTACTGAAAGTCGATCAGCGCCGGCACGCCCGCCGTGCTGAGACCGCTGCCCAGCGTCTGCAGCTGTCCATTGCGGAGATCCTGCGACGTCGATATCGGCGGATTGCCTGGAATCGAGAACACGGTGTTCCCGTCCGGACGGTCGTAAAACAGGCCGCCGCCGGCGCGCAGCACGAATGTCTGCGAACCGGTGAGGTCGTACGCGACGCCGAAGCGCGGCCCCACGACCAGTCTCGGCCAGACGTAGGAGGTGTCCGCAATGCCATCCCCAGCCTGACGGATGCCGTTGTTCAAGTTGCCGGAATTGGGAACCACGGTGCCAATCGCCGCGGCCGTGTTCGCCGCGCCTGGCGCCGTCAGGATCTGGCCGGTGCGCGGATCCACGGCATTGCGCGCATTGCCGGAGCAGACCGTCGCCCCGTTGTTGCAACCCGCTAAATACAACAGCGGCGCGGCGGCAAGCGACCACTGGCCCGGAAAGAAATTCGACATCTGCAGGAACTGATCGTACTGAGGCTGCTGGCGCGTGAACCGCACGCCGTAATCGAGCGTCAGCCGGCTGTTCACCCGCCAGTTGTCCTGCACGTAGAACTCGGTGTTGTTGTAGATCATGCTGCCTTCGATCAGCTTCGACTGCTGGAGGTATTGCGTAAACACGCCCGTTGCCGCGTTGGCGAAGCCGAAGCCCGTATCGAGGGCGTTGTTCGTGTCGTTGCCGAAGTTGACATAGCCCTGGAATCCGAGGTTCGGCACGCCGCCGGCGCCGGTGTTCTGCGCCTTGAAACTGTGATTGTTGTAGAAGCCGCCCTTGATCGTATGAGCGGCCCACACCTTGGTCAGACTGACGGCGACATCCTGGGTCCGGTTGATGTTCAGAAACCCTGGAAAGACCTGATTCGGCGGCCCTGGCAGGGCGCCCACTCCCGCGGTACCTTGAATGCGGCTGCCCCACCCGAAGGCGGGTGGGAGGTTGATCCGCTGGCCGTCGAACCAGACCGGATTCAGATCCTGGAGCACGCCGAACGCGTAGTAGCGTGGGTCGACGACCCCGGCATTCGGGTAGAGGAGCGGAAACCCGGGCAGACTCGCCAGGCGGTTCGAGGTGTCGTTGACGAGGATGCCACCGGTGCCGGTAGCTCCGATCGAGGCGCCTCCGGCGAGCTGGTTGCGGATGAAGCCGTACGTGCCCTCCAGGAACGTCGACGAATTCAGCTGGTA
>QHWF01000443.1 GCA_003222455.1 Acidobacteriota bacterium | reverse complement strand
CGATGCAGGTGATCACCGCAGCGACGCGCAACGGCGCGCAGTTCCTTCGGATGACCGATGCGGGAACGATCGAGGCGAACAAGAGCGCGGACTTCATCGTGCTCGACGCGAACCCGCTCGACAACATCACGAACACGCGGAAGATCTCGTCCGTGTATATACGCGGCGCCGCGGTTGACCGCGCGACGTTTCGCGTGACCCAGACTCAGTAGTTCAGCCGGCCGCCGGCGAGCAATTTTCATTTGTACGCGGTGTCCGCCTTCAGAGCCTGTGAAAAAATGCGACGTTTGAACGCAGAGCTCGCAGAGCACGCAGAGAAATCTTTAGGCATTTCTTCTCGGCGGCCTCCGCGGTCTCTGCGTTGAACGTGATTTGTTCACAACCTCTTCAGGCGGACGCCCTCACGGTCCGCCGAAGCTTCAGCGACGGCGGAAGCTTTACGCGGAGGCGGAAGCCGGACACTACGTACTAGACTGCATCCGACTGCGACGTGAAATTGAACGCGTTGAGCCTGAGCGCCGGCACGAAGAGCGGATCCCTTCCCCCCTCGCTGCTCGCGACGCGTTCGGGCACGCCGATCAGATCGACGTTTCCCGGCGCGAGCATCAGGACGATGCTCTGATTGAAGCGGAAGTTGCGGACGGGATACTTGATCTCGCCGTTTTCGATGTACCAGACGCCGTCGCGCGTCAACCCCGTCACCGACGCCGAGCGTGGATCGACCGTCCGAATGTAGAAGAAGCGCGCCACGAGCAGCGCGCGCTTCGCGGTCTTGATCATGGCGTCGACGCTCGATCCGGGCGTCGACGACTCGAGGATGAACGCGAACGGACCGCTCGGCTTCTTGTTCTTCTGCTGGGCCCAGTAGCGCGAGTACCGCAGGGTCTCGACCATGCCGTTGCGAACGAGATACGTCGTCTCAGCCGGGACCCCCTCGTCCGACACCGTGAACTTCGACAGCTCCGGCCGCCACGGATCGCTCACGATGTTGATGCGCGGATCGAAGAGCCGCGTACCCACTCTCGTCGCGCCGCCGGGCAGAGAGAACGCGCTCCGCCCTTCGTCGGCGTTGCGCGCGTCGAACGACATGCCGCCGGAATCCAGAAGGTCGGCAACCGCCTGCGCTTCGAGTACGACCGGATAGGTCCCTGCCGGAAGCATCCGGGCGCCGCGCGAATCCGACGCGCGCCGGATCGCCTCTCGCGCGACGCGCGCGGTGTCGAGCCGGGCCACGTCAAAGTGGTTTCGTCCGAAATAGCCGGAGCCGCTGCCGTCGGGGGTCCGCGCCGTCATCTTGAGGCTGACGAGCGATCCGCGCTCGTAGTTGAAGTTGCCGTGCATCGTCGCGCTGGCGCGCGCGAGAAGACCGACTTGATGAAAGCCCGCGCCGATGATGCCGCCTTTCTCCGACTGCGCAATCGCGTCGCTGATCTGATGCGCGCGATCGGGCAGATCGATGCGAGAAGTGGCGTCGACCCAACCCTGGCCTGGTTTATATGTCTGCTGCGCGAGCGACGGCAGGTATTCGACGTCGACCGGCGCGAGCTTGGCGAACGTCTGCGCGTCCTCGACCGCCTGCTTCAACGCCGCATCGCTGAGATCAGTCGTCGAGGCCGAACCGCGGCGCTTGCCGATCCACACGGTGACGCGCGCGTTGACACCCTCGCGGCGGCCGCTGGTGAGAAATGTGTTCGCCGCGAACCGGAGATGCGAGTAATCCTCGCTCTCCACGAACGCCACTCCGTCGTCGGCCGTGACTGAGCCGAGCAGCCTGTCGGTGACCGCGCGCGACGCCGTTTCTGTCAGCACCATTGCATCGGCCTCACGTCATCGACACGGACGTGTTCAGCACATTGATCTGACGGAAGCGCGCCACCGGGCATCCGTGGCTGACGACGCCGACCTGGCCGGGCTCGCCCTTGCCGTCCACAAACGATCCGTTCAACTGATAGGTCGAGCGTCCGCCGAGGCCATCGCACGCGCCCCAGAAATCGGTCGACCGCGACTGGTACGCGACATCGCGCATCATGCCCGCGACTTTTCCCTTGCTGATTTCCCAGAACGTCTGGCCGCCGAACTGAAAGTTGTAGCGCTGCTGATCGATCGACCAGCTGCCGTCGCCGTAGATCAGAATGCCCTTCTCGACGCCGGCGACCAGCTCGTCGAGCGACGTATCCTGCGCGCCCGGCTCGAGCGAGACGTTCGGCATCCGTGGAAACGCCACGTTGCGCCACGAATCGGCGTTGAGGCAGCCGTACGACTTCTTGCGCCCGATGAGCGGCGCGAGATCGCGCGTCGTCTGCCAGTCGACGAAGACGCCGTCTTTCACCAAGTACCATCGCTGCGCCGGCACACCGTCATCGTCATAGGCCACGGTGGCGAGAGCGGTCGGCTGCACGCGGTCCGCGACGATGTTGACGAGCGGTGAACCAAAGCGGAGTTTGCCTGCTTTGTCGGGCGTTAGGAAGCTGGTCCCCGCATAGTCGGCCTCCCACCAGAGCGCGCGATCCAGCTCGGTGGCGTGGCCGGCCGATTCGTGGATCGTCAGCCAGAGGTTCGTCGGGTGAATGACGAGATCGTACCTGCCCGGCTCGACTGACTTCGCTTTCAGCTTGGCGACGGCTTCCTCGGCTGCCTGCTGCGCCTCGGCTCGCCACGGATATTTCTCGATGTACTCATAGCCGCGTGCCTGCGGACCGCCGAGCGATCGGCGTGTCTGGAAGTCGCCGGTCTGGCGGCTGACGGCGGTGACGTTGAACTGCGGCAGACCGCGAATGATGTACTGCTCGATGCGCGAGCCGTCGGATGTCGCGAGGAAGCGCTGTTCGTTCACCCAGACCATCGACGAGTTCACGAAGCTGACGCCGGCGGTCTTCATCGCGGCGCCGTTCAAGGTCAGCAGAAACTGGATCTTGATATCGAGAGGCACGTCGAACGGATCTTTCTCGAATGCGCTCTTCCAGTTCGCTTCGACGCGCGCGGCCGGGGCGAGGGTGACGCGCTTCCTCTGGAACGCCGAGTTCGCGCGCGCGATGTCGACCGCCGCCTGCGTGACGCGGCGAATCTCGTCCGCCGTGACGATGCTGCTGGCGGCGAAGCCCCAGGTGCCTTTGACGAGCACGCGGACGCCGAAGCCGAAGTCCTGGTTCCGCGCGACGTTCTGCACCTGCTGCTCGCGCGTCGTGATCGATTCGGAGCGGTAACGGTTGATGCGGATGTCGGCGTACGAAGCGCCGAGCCGTTTCGCGGCGGCGAGGGCGACATCGGCGAGCCCGCTCTTGGCCGCGTCGACCTCGGCGGCGGCGGCGGCTTCGCGCTCGAGCATCCGGGGCGCGAGGCCCACCGTCCCGAGCGCCGTCGAGGCGACGTTCAGAAACTCGCGCCTGATCATTCAGGTCTGCCCCGCGTTACCATTGTCTCCGGAATGAACTGTAACCCATGTGCCCGGAATACACCTTGAAAATAGCTCCTCAGGCTGGATTGGAACCAGCAACCCTCCGGTTAACAGCGTAATGCAGGTGGTTGGACTCGCGGGTCCTTCGTGCCGGTAGCTCGGATGAGAACCTGCTGTTACCTGGTGTTCGGCAATAAATTGTGCAGAGCTGCGAGGGCGCGCTCATACACCGAGGACCACCACCCGCAGGCTCGGCACGCGCCGGAAATGCGCTTCGTCAGTCGGCCCGACGAGGACGCCGTATTCGGGGGACGAGCCGCGACGTGAAATGCATGTTGTGCCTGTGCTTCGCTAAAACAGTGTCGGCGCGTACCGGCGAGGCAATCCGGCCCAAGCTCTGAGGCACAGGTTGCGTACACTCAGCCCGCGTTGAATTTGACGTCAGCTCGCGCAGACGTCGTATCGGTGACGAAACGGAGCTGCGTGCGATGCGTGCTCACACCGCACTGAGCTCCAGCAGGCACGCGCTGGCGAGTCCGGCGCCTACGCTGCCTGCCGTTCGTAGCGGTGATGAAGGCCGCCGACTTCCGGAATCGCGATGATCGGCCCAGTGGATGTTGTCGAACGCCAGTTCCCGGTGGCCGCGGAGCGCCAACGTGAGTGCGCGGACGACCACGATGACCAGCATTCAACTCGGACGAGTTTTGGCGAGGGTCAACCAGCCACGAGCCGAGAAATGGCTCGACTGCGCGGCGACGTGAGCCAGTTAGAAGCTCAACCCCATCCCGATGTCGATCTTTCGCATCCCGTTGACCGTCGTCGGATGACCGAAGAACGGCGACGTCAGCGTCCCGCTGTATCCGAGATAGTTGCGCTCGTTCGTGATGTTCTGGGCCTGCACGAAGAGCTGCAGCCGGTACTTCGTGTTCGTCTGCTCGATCGTCCGCACCTGGGTCGCCGCTCCGGCGCCGAACACGCCGATTCCGGGCGGCACCGGATTGGTGGCACGGCCGAATGTGAACACGTACCCGAACATCGTGTTGACGTTGACCTGGCCGCTCGCGCGCAGCGTGCTGCGGCCGACGCCGGCGGGGCGGTCGTTGAAGATGCCGTCGCCATTCGTGTCAATGCCGGTGAGCAGGGTGTAGGGCGGCGCCGAGCTCGCGTTGACGTTCACCGCGAGCAGAAGATTGCGGACGATCTGGTTGTTGAACGCGATGTTCATCCGGTGTCGAACGTCGATGCCGCCGGAGCCGCCGCCGAAGGCGATCACGCCAGGCACGAACCCGCCGAAGCCGCCGCCCCCGGCGCTGGTGACCGACGGCCCCCATTCGGTGGCGATCGTGCCGGTTGGCGAGACGCCGAACGGCCCGTCGGTGTTGTTGCGGATCGAGCCGAGCGTGTAGTTGGCGAAGACAGTCGCGCGCTTCCAGCTGATGCGGGGCGCGTTGCGGTTGACCGGCAGCATGGCGCCCGGATTGATCGTCGCGTCGAGCTGCAGCTGGTGCTGGATCGACGCGGCATCCGAAACGACTTCGATGATGTTCGCGAAGCTCGGGTCGGGACGCACGCCCTCGATGGGTACGTTGAGATTCTCCCCGCGCGCGAGACGCGAACCGCGCTGGTAACTGTAGGTGGCCGACACGCGCGTCACCTTCATCACCGTCTGATCGACACCCGCGCTGAGCCGCGTGATCCGCGGCGTCGCGAACGAGTCGCCGAGCAGATAACGATTCACCGGCGGCACGATCGAATTCACCGGCACGTCGGGGTACGAGGGATCGATGATGTTGATCTCCCGCTGATGGAAGCCGTCGACGCGGACCACCTGATCGTAGGTGGACGCCGGCAGCCAGTCGTAGAACACGCCGATGCTGCTGCGCAGCGTCGTCTGGCCGCTTGCCGTGGGGGCGTACGTGACGCCGAAACGCGGACCGAAATTCGTATCGCGGCTCACGTGGTTCTGCAGCTCGTACCGCACGCCGGGGGTCAGCGTGAGGTTCTTTCGGACGCGAATGTCGTCCTGCACGTAGATCGCGGCCTGGACGTTGGCGTAAGAGATGTTCGGATCGCCGATGCGGCGCGAGTAGTTGATCGGCTGGTTCGCCTGGAACGACTGCAGGTTCGCGAACGTGTACGTGCCGAGGTAGTTCGTGGCCGAATCGGAGTGATACGCAGCGCCGTCGAGGACGAGGCCGGTGCGGATCGAATTGCGGCCGCGCACGTAGTCGAAATCGGAAGCGACGTTGATCGCCTTCGAATGATCGCCGCCGGCGCGCTGTGCCCCTCCGCTGGTGAACGCGTCGAGCACGCGAGTCGTCGACGTCTCGGTCGCCGAGTCGCTGCTCGTGTCGGTCGCGATGAATTGAACGCGCGAACGCCAGAACGCGCGGCGCCCGACTGGGCCGAAATGCTGGACGCGGAAGGTGTGCACGACGTTGCTGGTCGAATAGGCGCGCTCCGGCTCGTCGTAGCCGCCGACGCCGAGGTTGTCGTTGGCGACGTGCGTCAGGTTGTACCCGAACCGCAGCGTCTGATCGAGCGTCACCGCGTAGTCCATCTGCCCGTTGAGGAAGACGTTGTCGCGCGGCGCCTTGAGGTTCAGCGCGTGAGCCACCGTGCCGCCTGGCACGGCGGTGTTCAGGTTTGGCGTGTCGTAGGCGCTGATGCCGAACGCGTTGATGAAGAAAGAGCTCTTGTTCTGAACCACCGTGCCGCCGAAGCCGACACCGTAGTTGACGTTCTGTTCGGGGCCCTTCACCGGCACGAACGGGCTGCGTGCGCTCAGTCCACCGTCGCGGATCACCAGGTTCGAGAAGTAGCGCAGCGGTCCGACGCCGGGCTGGGTGATGATCTCAATCGACACCCCGCCGGCGGTGTGAAACTCCGCCGCGAACTGATCGCGGGCGATGCGGATGGATCGAATCATCGCCTTGGCCGGCAGCGCCCCGCCCTCGAAGCCGTCGATGCGGATGACGGCGCCGGGCCCGGCCATCTCCTGGAGCTGCTGCTGCAGCGTCGCCGGGTCGTCCGACAGCGCGTCGATCTGATCGCGCGTCAGCGTCGTCCCGAACGAAGGACCGTTGCGGTCCGAGGCCGCCTGCTGCTTGTCCTGCTCGACGTTGACCGACGCCTCGATGCGCTGAATCGCCAGCACCGCGACCTGCCGGTTGTCGCCGGACCGGACGCGCACGTCGTTCAGCACGCGCTTCTCGAAGCCCGGAAATTCGACTTCGACGGTGTAGCGGCCGGGTGCGAGCGCCGGCACGATCGCGACGCCGGTGTCGATGGTCTTCACCGGTTCGATCGTCCGCGCCTTCGTCGCATCGTCGGCTCCGACGACGGTGACGGTGGCCCCGACGATCACGGCATTCGTCTGATCGATGACCGTGACCCGCAGCGTGCTCCCCGCCGCCTGCTGCAGGAAGAGCGCCAGCGCGATGATGCCGGTCATTTCGGTGCCTCGAACTTTTTTGGATCGATCTTCAAGTTGACGTTGATCCGATCGAACGTCGTCTCCTCGATCGTGTTGTCGCCGACAGCGCGCCGGATTCGGAAGGGCCATTTCGTGCCCTTCACGTCGCGATAGTCGGCGAAGTACAGCCGGTTCTCCGGCAGCGGTCCCGCCGGCTCGGCCCCGCGTGGCGGCGTTGCCCCAGGCGGGGCAGCGCCCGCGGGAGGAGCGCCGGGAGGCCCGCCGCCCCGTCCGCCGGGCGGCGGCGCCGGCGCGTTCCAGATCAGCATCACCGGCAGGTGCGTGTCCTGCCGGATCACCAGGCGTGCGGCGAAGGGCGGCGGCCCGGCGACGTCGAGAATGTCGGCCCTGCCTTCGGGGGCCTCGCCCTCGGCCGCGTACTTCAGCGTCAGCGGATAGCTCGGAAAAGACGCGGCAAACGCGCCGAGCATCAGTCGGGCGAAGTCCTGCTTGGCGGTCATCAGCCGCTGCGCCGGCAGCGGGCCGCCGCGTCCAGCCGGCGGCTGAGGGAAGACGATCAATTCATCGCCGCGAAATCCGCTGACCGTGACGTCGGTATCCTGCGCCGGGAACTCGTCCTTGCGGACGTACTTGTCCGGCAGCTCGCAGCTGATTTCGAACTCGATCGGCACGAGGTTGTTGCCGCGGAGTTGTCGGCTCCGGCCGGTGGCGACGAAGGTCTTCACAGCCACCAAATTCTTGTCGCCGCCGAGTGCCTCCCGCGTCGCAGCCAACACGGACTCGGCGTCCCGAGCCTGGCTAAGTGTCCGCGAATACCAGATCAGGACAGCCAGCACTATGGGCAGGAGTCGACGGCTTAGAACCATCGCCCGTTAGACGGCGAAAGGGCGCGAAAAGTTCGCTTGGGCCGGCGCAATTGCT
>QHWF01000442.1 GCA_003222455.1 Acidobacteriota bacterium | reverse complement strand
CTCCAACGAGATAGTGGTTGTGAAGGGTCGCATTGTGTTGGATCACAATCCCACCACGGAGGACACAGAGGACAGGAGGAAAAATCCTACTGGTTCAGGATTGAACCTCCGCCTCGGCGTCCTCCGTGGTAGCAGCTGACCTCACCGTGCAGCCTGTTGCGCCAGGTGGCCCAGCTCCGGAATCAGCAATCGCTCCATGGCCAGTCTCACCGCGCCCTCCGATCCCGGCAGCGACACGATGATCCGGCCGGCAACAAGACCGGCCGTGGCGCGGCTCATGATGGCGGCCGATCCAATCTGCTCGTAGCTCAACATGCGAAACAGTTCGCCGAAGCCATCGAGCGTCTTCTGAAGCAGTCCGCTGACTACTTCGTATGTGCTGTCCCGCGAGGTGATGCCGGTGCCGCCTGTGGTGATGATGACCTGCACCTGAGGGTTTGCCAGCTGCCGTTCGATGGTGCCGCGTACCAGCTCCGGGTCGTCCTTCACAATCGTGCGGCCGGCGACCGTGTGTCCCGCCTTCGTCAGCAGATCCACGATGGCGCGGCCGCCCGTATCGGTGTCGTCGGTTCGCGTGTCGCTGACCGTAATCACAAAGCAGCCGACCGAATGCGATGCCTGCGCTTTGTGTTCGTTGACCGACATCTGCGTCTCATTGTAGCGCGCGTGTTACCATCCCGCGATGCGCCGCCGGGCTTCCGCGTATCTTTCGGTCTTTCTCGGCGTCGTGCTGGCCTCAACCTACGCCGGACTGATCGCCACCAGGCCGCCGCTGGACCGCACCGCCGAGCGGTGGATCGAACAGACCCGGAAGAAGCTGACGCTGGACGAGAAGATCGGACAGCTGATCGTGCCGTCGTTTGAGTCGGCGTACCTGAGCACCGACAGCGAGACGTTCGATGAGCTGTCGCGGCTTGTGCGCGAGTATCACGTCGGCGGCTTCCACGTGTTCGGTGCATCGATCGCGGCGCCTCCGGTCCTCCTCAATCCCTCGTATGGGACCGTCATCCTCGGGCAGCCGTTCTCGGCGGCGTCCCTCGTGAACCGGCTGCAGGCTCTCTCGTCGGTGCCGTTGTTGAACACCGCCGATTTCGAAGCCGGTGTCGGCTTCCGCATCAGCGGGGCCACCGTGTTTCCGCGACAGATGGCGATGGGTGCGATTGCCGGCGATGCTGCGGCACGGCTGGTCAGGGAGGAAGCGCGGATCACCGCGGTCGAGGCGCGTGCGATCGGCGTCCACGTGAACTTCGCGCCGCTTGCGGACGTGAACAACAACCCGCGGAATCCCGTCATCAACACCCGATCGTACGGCGAAGATCCCGGTCGCGTGGCCACACTGGTGGCCGCGTACGTCGCCGGCGCGCGTGACGAAGGCCTGATCGCTACCGTCAAGCATTTTCCGGGACACGGCGATACCGACGTCGACAGTCATCTGGGTCTGCCGGTGATTCGATTCGATCGCACGCGGCTGAATCAGATAGAGCTTGTCCCGTTTCAGCGCGGCATCGCGGCGGGTGTCGAGGCCGTGATGGCGGCCCACGTGGAGCTGCCATCGCTCGACGCGACGCCGTCGACGCCGGCCACGTTCAGCCGGCCGATCCTGCACGACCTGCTGCGGCGCGAGCT
Organism: Acidobacteriota bacterium; assembly: GCA_003222455.1. Taxonomy (GTDB): domain Bacteria; phylum Acidobacteriota; class Vicinamibacteria; order Vicinamibacterales; family CAVVIG01; genus QHWF01. The sequence goes on along the minus strand of QHWF01000442.1, from coordinate 2,706 downwards.
GAGGTTCGACGGTCTGCTCTACACCGATTCGATGTCGATGGATGCCATCACGAACATGGTGCCGCCAGACGAGGCCGCGGTGCGCGCCGTCGTCGCCGGCGCGGATCAGGTGCTGCACTCGCCCGATCCGGCGGCTGCGTTCACGGGCCTGAAAGCGGCGGTTGCCGGTGGCCGTGTCAGCGAGGCTCGGCTGAACGAAGCGGTGGGTCGCATTCTGCGCGCGAAGGCGTCACTCGGGTTGCATGAACAACGCACGGTCGATCTCGATCGGGTTCCGGTGAAGGTCGGCGGCCGAGCGCACCAGGCGGTCGCCGTGGAAGCGTTCATGCGATCGATCACGTTGATCAAGGACGAGCGCCGGTGCGTGCCGTTGCGATTGCCGCGCGAGACGCCGGTGTTGTATCTCTCGGTGCTCGACTATCCATCGGGCTGGCAGATCGCGGCGCCGGGCCGGACGTTCATTCCTGAGCTGCGCAAGCGCTATCCGCAGGTGACGGCCGTCGAGCTCTCGGATCGGACGCCGCTGTCCGAGCTGGATGTGGTGCGCGCAACGGCGCCGCGCTACGGCGCCATCGTCGCGGCGGTGTTCGTGCGGGCGAATTCCGGGAGCGGGCGCCTTGATTTGTCGCCGGAGCTGGTTCGTCTGCTGCGCGATCTCGGCCGGTCCACGGCAGGAACGAACACACCGTTCGTCACGACGTTCTTCGGCAACCCGTATGTGGCCGCGGCGATCCCCGAGGCGCCCGCCGTCCTGCTCACTTACGACTTCTATGATCTGGCCGAAGCGTCGGCGGTGCGCGCGATCACGGGCGAGGCGTCGATCAGCGGCCGGCTGCCGATCGGGCTGCCAGGCATGTTTCCGGTAGGGCACGGACTCGATCGATGATGAAATTGCGGATTGCGGATTGCGAATACTCATGATGCGTACGTGGTGTCCGGCTTTAGCCGGATAACAGCTTCAGCCGGAGCATGCGTCGGGAGTGTCCGGCTTCAGCCGGACCCACACGTGGCAGGACCGACACATCGGTAGTATCCGGCTTCAGCCGGACTCGACAATTCGCACTCCGTAGCGCAGGCCTTCCCGCCTTCGCTTCGCTTCGGCGTGGCACGCCGTACCGCGAAGCGCGGAGGCGGCAGGCCTGCCGATCGCGACGCCGCCACTTCTCGAATGCTCATGTTACGCGACCGCTTGCTCGCACGCCTGGCCGAGATGGGCAACTCGCCGGACCACCAGCGGCTCGCCGCCGAGGTCCTCGGCATCAAAGGCGCTCCGCCGGCACTCGCGCGGCGGCTCGTCGCGCAGGCGCTGGTGGTCGAGGATCGGCGCGAGGTGTGGCGCCGCACGGGCGAACGCGTCTGTCGCGAGGCGCCGGCGGCGCCCGGCGTGTACGTGCTGAAGGACGCGGCCGAATGTGTGGTGTACGTGGGCAAAGCGGTGAACCTGCGGCGCCGGCTGCACGCCCATTTTGCCGGGCGCCGCTGGCGCGCGTTGAAGCCCGCCATGTCGCGCATCGCGGACGCCGAGTGGCAGCCGGTGGGCTCGGAGCTCGAGGCGCTGATGCGCGAGGGCGATCTGATTCATCGCCTTCAGCCGATGGGCAACGTGCAGACGAGCGAGCCGGCCGTCGCGACGCGAGAGATTCCGCGCGCGCTGATGAAGGACGTGCTGGTAATCGTGCCGTCAATCGAGGCGGATTCCGTGGAGCTCGTTGGTGCGTGCGCGGACGGCGCGTGGATGATGCAGCGCACACGGCGGAGCGGCGCGGACCTCGCCGTACACACGCAACGGGTGATGCGGTTCTTCAAGTCGCCGCTGCACGATCGCGCCGGCGCGTCTCCGGCCCTCGCGCCGATCGTGTTCTCGTGGCTGGCGCATCGCGGCGCGAACGCGACACGCCTGGATCCGCACGACGTGCGCGACGCGCGCGAGCTCCGCACCCGCCTTGCGGCGCTGTTTCGCGACGTCCGGCTCTTCCATGAGCGGTTGCATCAATGCTAGGATTCAAGGTTCTGACCTCGGGGGCCCATAGCTCAGTTGGATAGAGCGTCTGGCTACGAACCAGGAGGTCGCAGGTTCGAGTCCTGCTGGGCCCGCCAGTCTTTTCAACGATTTAGCGTTTCCGCCCCGCTCGGGTCGTGAACAATCGTGAACAATCCGTCGCCAATCTTGTCGACGGCAGCACGCGTGGCACCGTCGAGGACCTGTGTGTACACGTTCAGCGTCGTGTCGACGTTGGCGTGGCCCATCAGCTGAGCGATGACCTTCCCGGGCACGCCTTTGTCGTGTGACCACGACGAGTACGTGCGCCGAAACGTGAGCCACGTCGCGTGCGGCAGTCCGACTGACTCACACACCGGGAACACCGCCCGACGAAGCACGTTATTCGGCGAGATCGGCTTCCTGCCGCGCGTTGAGAAAACGAGCGCGGTTGGTTCTGGATTCGTCGCCCGGCGTTTCCATTCCGTCAACAGCCCGGTGGCTGCGTCCGACAGTGGAATCTGTCGAACGCCGGCTTCGGTCTTTGGCGTCCCGAAGCTGCCGTCGTACACCGCCTCTCGCACCGTGAGCACGCGCCGCCGCTCATCGATGTCCTGCCACCGGAGCGCGAACAGCTCGCCCCGGCGAAGGCCCGAGAGGATTGCCGAGCTGTTCCCACGGACATTCTGCACTTTCCCGCGCGAGTTGCCGTCACGTCGGCTCGGACG
>QHWF01000478.1 GCA_003222455.1 Acidobacteriota bacterium | reverse complement strand
GATGCATCGCCGGCCGAATGCAGCTGGAGTTTCACCACGGGCTGCTAACGCTCCAGGTCCTTCAGCCGTCATCCGTCGACGAGCCGCGTCGGGTTGGTCACGGCCATCATGCGGACGTCGTCCACCGAGAAGCCCGCATCCAGCAGACGCTGGGCGAACATCGCAAACCCGTCCGCGACCGGCGGGTTGATGCTCTGACCAAGATCGGTGGACACCAGTGTCCGGGACACGCCGGTCTTCCGGATGTTGTCGAACGCCAACTCCCACGGCGCCTTTGCCGTGTACGTCGTGGTGAAGCAGTGCTCGATGACGGCGCCGTCGTCGGCCAGCGCCTTCTGCTCGTCGCCGGTCAGGCTCTGGGACGGGAACTCGGCGTGCGTCACCACCACCTTCTTCAGGCCCATCTTTTTCGCCGTGCGCACGAGCGCGAAGATTTCACGACGGCCCAGATGCCCGGTCGCCAGGATCATGTCGTGCTTCGCGATGCGCTCCATGCAGCGCCGCGCCGCTTCGATCACGGTGCCGGCTTCGTCGATGACCGAGAGTGGTGGTGGCGAGATCCCTTCGGCGGCGAGCTCGCGCTGGATTTTCGCCCAGAACGGCAGCTTCGCGGAGCCGCCGTCGAGCCGTCCTGCCGTCTCGTTCTGCGCGTCAACGGTCGGCATCCACACGATCTTGCACCCGCTGCGGCCGGCGATCTCCACCGCCACAGGATTCAATCCGCCGACGCTGTGATTCAGCGTCACGGCGCCGAACACGCGGCTGCCAGGGACGGCCTTCGTCACCACCTGCGCGCGTTCGCCGGTCTGGATGTAGTGCGACTTCAGCACGAATCCTTTCATGCCGTGCGCGAGAAACTCCCTGGCGCAGTCGATGTCGTCGATTCGACGGGCGATCACGTCGGGACCGACGTGGACCTGGAGATCGTAGGCGCCTTCCAGCGCTTTCCAGGCCCGATCGGAAATCTGAATCGAGGTGTCAGTCGATGCGTCTGGCGTCATGCTGGCCGTCCTTGCCGCCGCATTCTTGATCAGGAATGCGCCGCCCGCCACACGCGGGCGCCGCCCGCGCGGAACGGTCCTTCATAGACGGCACCTCGATCCCCCAGCAGACCGCGCACGCGTTCGGCAAGCCGGGCGCCAGCGGGTTCGCCATCGACGACCCCGTACACCGCAGGGCCCCACGAGCTCTGACCGACTCCGGCCGCTCCCCAGTCGTTCATGCGATGCGCGAGCTCTTCGCCCGGTCCCGGCGCAAACATGCCGCCCTGCACCGGCGCGAACCACCGGCCGTTCATCGACTGAATCGAGGTCAGCGCGGAGCCAAACGTCTCGAGATCGCCATCGACGAGGGCAGGGAGCAGCGCCGACAGCACCAGATGCGCGACGTGCTCGACCTCGCGCTCGGATGGCGCGGGAAGCTGCGCGAATGCGGCCTCTTCGGCGGGTCCGCTGATGCTCGCCGTGGCGGTGGGGACGGCGAGCACGCAGCGCCATGCCGGCGGAAACGGCAGCCGCGCCACGAGCGGACCGACGCCGTCGGTGCGGTCGGCAGCACGCCGTCCGCCTTCGACAACGAGGCCGCCGCCCGCGAAGGTCCATGTGCCGATCGCGGATCGCCTGGCGCGGCCGACGGCGCGTGCCAGTGCCGGCACGTCCGTCGGCAGGCGATGAAGCTCCGCCAGCGCGCGGGCGACAGCGAGCGCGAGTTGCGTGCCCGATCCGAGACCGGCGTGCCGCGGCAGCGTCCGGTGCACACAGAGGCGCGCACCGGCTCGGATGCCGAAAGCAGCCAGGAGCCTGGCAGCGAACGCGGCGGCCCGATCCGCATCGGGCCCGTCCACTTCGAGCGTGTCGGCCCGCTGCGCCGAGAGCAGGAGCGTCGGCGCCGGCGCCGCCGTGCCGATGCCGCCGAACCAGCGGCCCAGCGATCCCCGCAGGTCGAGGACCCCGAAGTGAAGCCGCGCCGCCGTCTCGACAAACACGACATCATCGTCCACGCTTCGTTTCCCCGGTTCCCACTGTGAGGGTCTGACCCGGGGTCAGACCCTGGAGTTTCTCGATATTCTCAGGCCGCGGCAGTGCCGTCCGCTTGAAAGAACTACCGCCTGAAAGGCGGTAGACTCTGCGCGCGACTGAAAGTCGCAGCTGCGCCGCCTTGTGCGGTAGTTCTTTCATAGGGAGATTGTGGTCTTAACTATGCCCACGTGCACGATGACCCGATGGCCACACGGATCGGACCTGCTGGAAGCTGACCGGCTGAAAAGCCGGTGCGTTTAAACCTGGCACGTGGGCACGAAAGGCGGACACTACCGCAGGCACGCGCCAAAGAGTTCGAAAAAAACGTCACGGCCGCGCAGGGTCCGGCGCGGATCGGATGAAGTCGATGAGCAGCGTCATCGCCTCGATCTCGTGCGGTCCCGCCGTCTTGTCGACGATCACCTGCAACCGCGTCAACTCGCTCTCGACGAACGCGCGCGGCAGGATGTGCAGACGCGTCGCGTAGATCGCCGCCTCGATCACCGCGTGCTGCGCACGATTGAAGCCGATGAACTCGCGGCGGACGCCACGGTGCACGACCGCCGTCTCGATGCGGGATCGAGGCGGCGTGTGATCAATCGACCGGACCTCGAGCTCCCGCCACGAACAGCCATCGGCCAGCACCACGCCGCGGACGACGGTCGCCGGCACGGTCGGATGCGGCGGATTCGAAATGACCGCGCGCGCGAACAGACGCACATCGTCGGTGATGTTCACCACCGCGGTCCCGGTCGCCACCACGTTCCGGTAGGTTGCCGTCTCGAGGAACGGTTTGAGCACGATCGCATCCTCGTTCCACTCGACGCCCATCGGCGCGCAGTTGACGGCCGCGTCCCCGCCGATCGTGGTGACAATCGTTTCAATGATCACGGCGCGAGCGCCCGGTGAGCCGCACGTGCTCTGACGTCGACTCGTCCGGCGGCGTGAGATATCCCCACGACAGCGCGCCTTCCTGACGGTACGTCTTGCCGAGGGTGACGGCGAGGCTGGCTCGCGCGAGCTCCTTCCCGAGGTAAAACGCGTGGGCGGCTTCGTCGACGCCGAGCTGGGCGAAAATGTCCTGAATGCTCGTGCCGCGGACAAAGCGCTCGTTGTTCAGGACGGTGATCGCTTCGCGATCGGCAAAGATGCGGTAGTTGGGATCGGTGATCGCCGCCTGCAGCGCCCGCAGCTCGCCTTCGCTGAACGTCAGCACCTCGGGATCCTTGACGGTGACGAGCCGATCGTCAACGCCTTTGGGAATCGACTGGTGGCCAATCGCGTAGTGCATCAGGCGGCGCGCAACGTCGATCTCACGCACCGCGCCCCGCGCCCAGGGAATCACTTCGGTCGTCAGCACCGAACGCACGCCCAGCTCCTGGCAGATGGCGATGAGAATCGCGTGCACGCCGGTGGAGTCCGCGGCTGTGAGCTCCGTGAGATTGCCGATCCCCATCAGCATCTCGGCGTCCGGATACCGCCGCCGGACGTCGGCGTACCGCTCGAGCGACGCCATGAAGCCGTGACCGATCGGCTCGAGAATCGGGTCGATCAGACAGGCCACACCCCACTTCGCGAGCTTCTCGAGGCTCGGCTCGATCGTGTCGAGCGTCCCGCCGAGGTCGGGAACCACAACAACACGGGCCCGGCTGCCGGCGAGCTCGCGCGCCACATCGACGTTCGCGCCGTTGACGCTGAGCACGAGCTCTGCACCGGCGCCGACCGCTGCGCGAATCTCGTCGGGCTCGAATGTGTCGACGCTCACCCGCATGCCCGCGGCCGTGAGGTCGCGCACGACCTCGGCGAGCGCCGGGAACGCGAGGCCGGGTGTACAGCCGATGTCGATGATGTCTGCGCCCGACGACCGGA
>QHWF01000477.1 GCA_003222455.1 Acidobacteriota bacterium | reverse complement strand
CTCGTCAGCCGCGCCGGCGATGCCGGCGTCAAGCAGATTCTCGACAATGTCATCGTCATGCTCTGGCCCACGATCAACCCGGACGGGCAACAGATGGTCGCCGAGTGGTACATGCAGAACGTCGGCACGCCGTACGAGCTGTCGGGCCTGCCGCGCCTCTATCAGGATTATGTCGGGCACGACAACAATCGCGACGCGTACATGCTGAACATGATCGAGTCGCGCGTCCTCGAGCATACGTGGCGGCAATGGGAGCCGCACATCATCTACGTCCATCACCAGTCCGGACCGTTTCCGACGCGGATCTGGCTGCCGCCGTTCTCCGAACCCGTGGGCACTGAGGCACCGTACCTGATGTCGCGCGAGGTCAACATGATGGGCATGGCCATCGCCAAAGCCCTCGAGGAACGCGGCCAGGTCGGCGCGACGCACATGGGCACGGCGTTCGACGCGTGGTATCCGGGTTATGTCGATTACACGCCGAACTTCAAGAACATCGCGGCGTTCTGGACCGAGACGGCGCTGTTCCAGTACGCGACGCCGCACCAATACTCGATCGACGACTTCCCGGAGAACATGCGCGACCTGCGGCCGCGCAGCCTCTACGCCAGCCCGTGGTCCCCCGGCTGGTGGCGCCTTGGTGACGCGGTCGGCTACATGGAAACGGCATCGTGGTCGGTGCTGGAATACGCCGCGAAATACAAGGACTCGCTGCTGTTCAATCGCTATCGGGCAGGCCGCGATCAGATTGCGCTCGGCGCCACGAAACCCCCGTCGGCCTATGTCGTCCCGCGGCAGCAGCGCGATCCGGTCGCGGCCGTCGAACTGCTGCGGCGTCTGGCGTTCGGCGGGGTGCGCGTGTCGCAGCTCACGGCGGCGGTGACGATTGGCGATGAAACATTTCCCGAAGCCACGTGGGTGGTGCCGACCGATCAGGAGTTCGCTGCGATCGCACGCGAGGTCCTGAACGTGCAGAACTATCCTGATTTGCGCCAGTACCCCGGCGGCCCGCCCGAGCGGCCGTACGACGCCGCGGGCTGGTCGCTGCCACTCCAGATGGGCGTTCGCGTTGTCCCGATTCGGGAACCGCTTGCCCGAGACGTGCGCGAGAAGATGACGCTGCTGGGCGCTGTCGCCGAATCCAATGTTAAACCCGTTCCGTACCCCGCCGGACTCGACAACGACGCGGCGCCGTTCGACAGCGTTCCCGGATCGGGATTCGACATCGATCCGGCCGCCGCTGCTATCGTGCCGCCACCGGGCCGCATCACCGGAACAGGGCCGGTCCTCGTGCTCGATCCGGCGCAGAACAACACCTTCAAGGCCTTGAACCTGGCCTGGCAGCAGGGCGCGATCGTGCAGGCGAGCGCCGGTCCGTCTGGCACACCCATCCAGTACACGATCAAAGGTCTGCCCGACAGCGCTCAGGACCGGCTGGTGAAAGCGCTGGCGTTGCAGGCCGAACGGACCGCCTCGGCACCAGGCCGGGCCATCCACAAGCCTCGCATCGGCGTTTACGAGCCCTGGACGGGCAGCATGGACACCGGCTGGACGCGGTGGGTGCTCGAACGATACGGCTTTACGTTCATCGTCATTCATCCCGAAGACTTCAGGACGCCGCTCGCCGGCAAGATCGACGTGCTCGTCTTTGCCGACGATGCGCGTGTACCGGTTGCGGGAGCGCCTGCGGGTCGCGGCGGGCGTAACGCGGCTGCCGTACGCCCCGAATACGGGTATCAGCTCACCGCGGACGACCTGAGCCGCTTCGATCAATTCGTGCGCGGCGGCGGCACGATTGTGTGCGCGGGCAACGCCAGCGCATTCGCCATTCAACAATTGAAGCTGCCGATTAAAAACGTCATCGCGGGACTGCCGCCCGAAGACTTCTTTCTCAGAGGCTCCATCGTCCAGGTGACGACCGATCCGGGCCATCCCGTGATGGCCGGCATGCCGGAGCGCGCCGCGGTATTCGTCGACGCCAGTCCCGTGTTCGAGCCTGGAGAAGGATTCAATGGCACCGTCCTCGCGCGCTACGGCGAGTCGGGCTCGCCGCTGCTGTCGGGCTATCTCATCGGAGAACAACATCTGTACGGCAAAGCCGCAGCACTCGATGTTCGCGTCGGCGACGGCCACGCCGTGCTCCTCGGCTTCCGGCCGCAATGGCGTGGCCAGCCGTTCGGCACGTTCCGCGTGCTGTTCAACGCGGTGCTCTACGGTGCGCCGCGAGCGGCGGTTACCATTGCGGAGCGCGGCTGGCGGATCGCGGATTTCAGGATCGCTATTCCGCAATCCGCCATCGATCAGCAATCCGCAATCGATCCGCAATCCGACATCCGCCATCCGCAATGAGATGAGCGAAGAGTTCTATGTGACATGTCCGTACTGCGGCGAAGAAGTGGAGATCTATCTCGAGCCGGATGTCCACGGCACCCTCATCCAGGACTGCGAGGTGTGCTGCAATCCATGGCGCGTGCGGATCGTCGGATCGGGCGATGAGCGATACGTAGAAGTGACTCGATGCGACGATTGATTTGTCAGTACCCTGGTGACCTTTTGTCTTGACCTCCACCACGACTTCAATAGCTGACTGATTCGCCTTTCGCCTGAGTGGCGATGACGTAGTCGAATTCAGAGCCCGCCCTGCACGGCATCAGCGCCATATTCGGCACTCTCCACGCGACGCGTCGAGAAGAACGTGGAGAGGAATCTCTTCCCGCCGTTGCGGAATTAGTCTTCCGCTTTTGACGAAAGGTGTCCCTCACCTCGCACTATCTCGTCCCATTCGAATCGAATGGGTTTATCTTTTCAATTGTTCAAACACACATGCAGAGGGCGACCGGGCTCGGTCCGCTTCGCGAACGGACCGGGCGATGTGAGTGGGGGTTCCACCACGTTTTTGGTTGTGCACGGCCGGCGGCGTCGACGCATGACAACCACAGTCAGAAAAGTGAGGTCAGGAGTGAAACTCGGTATCAAGCAAGCACTCACGGCAGTCGCCGCGTTCGGGTTTGTCGCGACGGGCGCCGCATCGGCATCGGCGGGCGATCACGTGGGCGCCTCCGCGTTCAACCTGGCGTCGAGGCTGTCCATCGGCGTCGGATTCGACTGCAAGAACCACCCCGGGCCGTCGATCACCTTGGGTGATGGCCAGATCGCGCTCGGCGACATCGAGGGTCGGCTCACGTTCGCAAACAACGTGAAGTTAAGGCACGAGGCCGATGCCGACATCATTGCGGTTTCGCCCTTTCTCACCTTCGGGACCGCAGTAAAGATCCCGAAGCAGCCCTCGCAGCCGGCTGATGCCTACGGCAGCGGCTTCAGCGGAACCGGCGTCGGCGGCAACCCCTGGATCTACGCCATCCTCAACGATGCGAAAGACCAGCCGCTGAAAAAGCTCGATGGCAGCGAACTGGGCCCGATCCTTCTCGGCCGGTGCGTGCAGGGAGCCGCGGTAATCGACGTCGACTTCCTGGAGGCCATTCTGGCCACCGCCACGATCACTCACGATGTGGTTGACTCTTGCACCAACAACCCGGGCCCATTCATCTACATCAGCGGTGGGGACGTCAAGTTGACCGGAGTCTCGGTGACGATTATTCTCACGAACAACGCGAAGTTCACCCATGCCGCGTCTGGCGACGCCACCGTCGGACCGATTCCTCTCATCTCCTTTGACTATGATCTCAAGCTCCCCAAGCAGCCACCGCTCGGCGGCTCGGGCGGCAATCCGTTTGTCTGGTTCCAGTTCCTGAACCACGGCGAACCGGTCTTCGAATTCCCGGGCTTCTATCTCGGGCGCTGCGTTCAGGACCTGTAAACGACCTCGCGGTGAAGCACCGCAGCCGGCCACCTGCAACGTCTCTTCCGCCAGAGCGTCGGTTTCAATTCAGAGCGGACCCCGGAGGGTCCGCTCTTTTTTTGTGTCGGGCCTTGCAATCCACTCCATGCAGATGAAGCGTTTGATGGTCGCTCTCGTGGCGGCGGCGTTCACCCTGTACAGCAGTTCG
>QHWF01000476.1 GCA_003222455.1 Acidobacteriota bacterium | reverse complement strand
CCGTCGACCAGATAGCTGTTGTTGCGCGAGTCGACACCGTTGGCCGTCAACGTATCGGATCCCCACGAGGCGAGGTTGGCCGTCGGCACGACACCCGGCAGCAGGCCGGCGAAATACGTGAAGTTGCGCGAAATCGTCGGGATGTCCGCCAGCTCTTTCGTGCTGATGTTGCCGCCGATCTCTTTCGAGGTGACGTCGATCATCGGCGACTCGCCGCTCACCGTGACGGTTTCCTCCAGCGCGCCAATCTCGAGCGGCACGTCGATCGCCAGCTGGTTGCCGACGGCGAGGGCGAGGTCGCGCCGGATGAATTTCTTGAACCCGGAGAGCTGCGCCGTGATCTGATACCGGCCCGGTGGAAGTGCCGGCACGAACCAGGTGCCGTCCGACCCGCTGATGACATCGCGGAAATTCCCCGTGTCCTGGTTGGTGACCGTGACCGTCACGCCGGGCAGCGCGGCCTGCTGCTGGTCGACCACTCGACCGCGGATTTCAGCGGATCCCTGTTGTGCGAGCGCGTGTGACGGGGCGATGAGAAGCGCGACACAAACCAGCGCACGACACTGGAGGTGAGCACCCATATTGGACCTCCTGTAATGGACTCTGACCCCTGGGTCTGACCCTGGATCGGGCGCGCCAACAGAACGCGCGCGATCGGGCAGCAGTCTAAAACAGATGGCGCAAGACCGGCGTCCCGTCTTTCGACAGGCGCGGCCGGGGAGGTCAGGGGGTCGGGGAGGTCGGGGATCCGCTTGAATCAATAGATCGTCGAAATCGACGCCGCCGCCCAGTCGAGCACACGCGTCGGCAGGATACCGAGATAGATCACCAGCGCCGCCGAAACGACCAGCGCCAGTCCCGCCATGCGCGGAATGGCGGGAAACTGCGCCGATCGGTCGCCCGGCGTCATGTACATCATGACGACAATGCGGAGGTAGAAGAACACGGCGACGACGCTGGTGAGCACGCCGATGATGGCCAGACCGTTGTCGCCAGCCTTGACGGCGGCGCTGAAGACATACCACTTCGCGATGAAGCCGGCCATCGGCGGGAATCCGCCGAGCGACAGCAGGAACACGGTCATCAGCGCAGCCAGGACCGGGTGGCTGTGGCCGAGCCCGGCGTAATCGCGCACGCGATCGTTCGCGTCCACCGTGCCTTCGACCACCGCGATCACACCAAAAGCGCCGACGTTGGTGATCGCGTAGGTGAGGAGGTAGAAGAGGATCGCGCCTTTTCCGACGTCGTTGGCCGCGAGCAATGCCACCAGCAGGTAGCCGCCATGCGCGATGCTCGAGTACGCGAGCATGCGCTTCACGCTCGACTGCGACACGCCAACCACGGTCCCGACAATCATCGTTGCCGCCGCGACAACCCAGACGATGTTCCCCCATCCGGCGCGGAGCGGCTCGAATGCGGAGAGAAACACCCGAACGAACGCCGCGAACGCCGCCGCCTTCACGCCCGTGGACATGAATCCGGTAACGGCCGGCGGCGCCCCTTCGTACGCGTCGGGCGTCCACATGTGAAACGGCACCGCCGACACCTTGAAGGCAAACCCCACCAGCAGCAGCCCGATCGCGAGCAGCTGCATCGGCGCGGGCGACCTCGCCTGCGCGGCGATCAGACCGCCCACGCGATCGAGCCGGGTGCTGCCCGTCAGGCCGTAGGTGAACGCGATGCCGTAAAGGAAGAACGCACTCGAGAACGCGCCGAGCAGGAAGTATTTCAGTGCCGCCTCGGTCGCCGCCGGCTGGTCGCGGCGGATGCCCGTGAGCACGTACACCGCGAGCGACAGGACTTCGAGCGCCAGGAAGATGAGCAGCAGATCCGACGCCGTCGCCATCAGCATCATCCCGGCGATGGCAAACAACATCAGCGCGTAATATTCGCCGCGCGGCAAGCGTTCGCGATCGATGGTCGGCTCCGAGATCGCCAGCGACAGCGTGCCGACGATGATCAGGATCCAGGTGACGAACAGTCCGAAGTTGTCGGCGGACACGACGCCGAAGCTCGAGGCGTTGCGGTTCCACAGCAGCAGCGACGACGCCGCCGCGCCGGCGAGGCCGATCGCCCCGAGCGGCCCGATCGGCATCCGCTCGCCCGGCTCGCGGAACGCTTCCGCCACCATGGCGGCGAGCGCCGCGGCGGTCACGCAGGACATGGGAACGATCGCGTTAAAGGACGAGAACATCAATTTGGAATTTGGAATTCTGAATTCTGAATTCGGAATGCCGTCTGAATCGCGAGCCCGGGATCTTGGACCTGAAATGGATTCTGGATTCAGGATTCGAAGTTGCGTGTTCCGAATTCCAAATTCCGAATTCCAAATTCCGAATTCTGCCCGCGCCGGCGCCGGCGCGCCTTGATGCACCTGATTGATCAGGCGCTCGACCGACGGCTCGATCGATCGGAGAAACAGGTTCGGGACGACCCCCATGATCACGGTGGCCACGACGATCGGCGCGATCACGAGCCACTCACGCGGCTGCAGATCGGGCAGGCTCGCGTTCTTCTCGTTCGTCACCGATCCGTAATTCACGCGCTGGAACATCCACAGCATGTACGTCGCCGAAAGAACCACGCCGGACGCTGCCAGCGCCGCCATTCTCGGGTCCCAGCGGAACGCGCCGAGCAGGATGAGGAACTCTCCCACGAACCCGTTCAGTCCCGGCAATCCGATCGACGAGAGCGTGACGATCAGGAACACCGCGACCAGCCGCGGCGTAATCCTCTTCAAGCCGCCATACTCGGCAATCAGCCGCGTGTGCCGCCGGTCCGACAGCATCCCGACGATGAGGAAGAGACCGCCGGTGCTGACGCCGTGGTTCAGCATCTGGTACACCGCGCCGGTCACCCCCTGCGTGTTCATCGCCGCAATCCCGAGCACCACGAAACCGAGATGGCTGACGCTCGAGTAGGCCACCAGCTTTTTCATGTCGGGCTGCACCATCGCCACGAGCGCGCCGTAGACGATGCCGACAACCGCGAGTCCGGCGAGGTACGGGGCGAAGAAATCGGCCGCGTCTGGAAAGAGCGGGAAGGCGAACCGCACCAGCCCGTACGTGCCCATCTTGAGCAGCACGCCCGCCAGAATCACCGATCCGGCCGTCGGCGCCTCGACGTGGGCGTCCGGCAGCCACGTGTGAAACGGGAACAGCGGCACCTTGATGGCGAACGCGAGAGCGAATGCGAGAAAGAACCAGAACTGCAGGTGCGGCGGCACGTCGAGCGAGTACAGGCGCGTGAGCTCGAAGCTGTAGCTCCCGGTCACCGTGCTGTGCAGGTAGGCCAGGCCCAGAATGGCCAGCAGCATCAGGACACTGCCGGCCATCGTGTAGAGAATGAACTTGACGGCGGCATAGATGCGCCGCTCGTAGCCCCAGACGCCGATGATGAAATACATCGGCACCAGCATCGCGTCCCAGAACACGTAGAACAGGAACAGG
>QHWF01000475.1 GCA_003222455.1 Acidobacteriota bacterium | reverse complement strand
CGGCGTGGGCCGGGTGCTGGCGGCCGTGGTGCCGGGCGTGAACAGCGCCGATGCGCCCACCTACGTCACAGTGTGCGCCATCCTCGTCGCTGTTGGCGCCGCAGCCTGCTACGTGCCGGCGCGTCGCGCCATGCGTCTCGATCCAGTGGAGATTCTGAGGGCCGAGTAACGAAACTTCGCCTCAAACCGCCGAGTAAAACCGAGCCTCGGCGGAGCCGGCGAATCTTCGTTACTAGGGCGGCCTTTTTCCTTGACATCCGAGGATCGCCACGGGAACACTCGGTCGGACCTGACGCGATCGGCGGCGGGCGCCCAGAGGGAATGAGCCACAGAGACACAACGACACAGAGACACAAAGACACAGAGAATCTCTGGGTCTCGGTGTCTGCTCAGAAAATGGATTTCATGGTCCGCGGTTAGCACCGGCTCATGAATTCTGCCACGAAGTGATCTTCGTGGCCCGTGCTGTGATGTTGCTAACTGGTCACAAACTGGAGTTTCATGCTACGGGGTGAGCGGCCGCTCATGACGACTCCGTGGCGGATCCGACCCATCATGATTCGCGAAGACATCCTTCAGAAGTTTCCGGAACTGTTCGGGACCAAGACAGTCAACGGCCGGGCGATCGACGTGGACGAGACGATTGCGACGCTCACGGGCGAATTCCGGCCGCATATCGCTGCCGCGCTCACGGCGCGCCAGGCGCTCCTCCAATCGACTGCGCCCGTTCGCGAGAAGTACGCGTGGCCGCGCTGGAACGATACATTTGAAGATCCAGTGACGGGACGGTTCTGGACGTTCCGGCAGATCGTCCAGGGCCTGATCGACAACTTCCTCGGCCGGGACAGCGACCTCCGTTGGCGGTTGAATGACGAAGTGCCCATTCCGCAGGACGCGCACCCGTCCAGAAATCCCGGTCTCGAGCTGACCGGGCCGTGGCATCCGCTGGACATGGCGTTCAACGCGTTGAACAGCGCGGCGCCCATGAACATGCCGGACTTCGAAGATGCCTCGCCGGCCCATTTCCAGCCCGCCGGAACCGGCCGGAACCAGCCGGTCGGAGCATTTGCGGCGTTGCAGAATGCGAAAGAGATCCTCGAGGGACGCTGGACGGATCGTCCGTACGACGTGAACAAGAAAGGTGAAGCGCGGTCGTACCGGATCAACAAGTCTTTCAAACAGTGGCCGACGCGGTTTGTCCGGCCCCCGGGCATTCACGTGCGTTTCGAGCCCATCACGGTGGCGGGTGAACCGGCGCCAGGCCTCATCGCGATTGCGGTGTTGTGGGTCCTCAACAACTACGAGGCGCTGACGCGCGCCGGCACCGGCGTCTACTTCTACATCCCGAAGATCCAGACTCCCCACGAAGCGCTCATCGTCGAGAAGCTCCTGACGCGGCTGGAAGGCTCGATCGGTGTCCAGCCCGGCACGTTCAAGATCAAAGTCCTGTACGAGGAGGGAACCGCCGGGCGGTTCCTGCCGGCGATCGCGTGGGTGTTGCGGCGCCGGCTTCTTGGGACGAATGTCGGACGGTGGGATTACCTGGGCAGCCTCATCGAGATGTGGAAGGACGATCCCCGAGGCGTGTATCC
Source organism: Acidobacteriota bacterium (assembly GCA_003222455.1). Classification (GTDB taxonomy): domain Bacteria; phylum Acidobacteriota; class Vicinamibacteria; order Vicinamibacterales; family CAVVIG01; genus QHWF01. Next base: position 4,920 of record QHWF01000475.1, on the reverse strand, counting down.
GGATCCGCAGACCATCGGGATGGCCTCCGCGAACATGATTGCGTATCAACGCTACAACGCCCTTGTCATGCTCATGGCCGGCATGAACGGTCGGGAGCTGAGCCACGCCGCGCCGATTGGCGGTATGGCCGCCGTGATGATCTACCCGACAAACGATCCCTACGGCCGCTCACGCTACAACGCGCTGGCGCTGCGCGCGATGGTCATCGACAAGTTACGGGAGCGCCTGCTGGGGCTGATGTTCGTGACCGGCGATTCGCTGTCGGGTGGGCAACTGCCTTCGCTCGAGGACCTCCTGGCCAACAGGGTCGAGGGGCGGCTCTATGACGCGTATCGCCAGAGTTGGGTGGCGAGCCCGGCGTCGGCCTACGTCGCTGCCGGCAACGGTCCGTTGCAAGCGTCAATTACCGACCTCCAGGGAATGGTCGATGCGCCGCGAGAGACCGTGGACGTGAAAGGCAAGCCGGTGCCAGCGGTCGGCAGCGGTCTGGTTGACGCGGAGCGAGCGGTGCTGCAATCTCGTGGCCTGTTGAGCGCGCAGGGCACGATTACGCCGTGGGTCATCGCCACCAGCGCGCTCGACACGCCCGAAAAACTGCTGACGCCCGAGCGTTGGGACAGCATTTACGGCGTGCCGGCAGGCGACGTCACCATCGAGCACATCCAGCATGCGTTTTATATGGCGGCGAACTATGGTTTCCAGATCCTCAACGGGAACTTCGCGGCCGCCATCGACGATTACGAGCTGTCGCTGCGCTTCATGAACGATCTGGCCACGTATCGCATTGACGTGTCCTGGTTGTGGAGCCTGCTGCATCATGAGGCGGCCATCACGAAAGACGGCTATCTCAAAGGGCCGGCGCTCACCGAGGACGGCGTGGTGCCGGCATCGAACGCTTTCGAAGTCAAGGCCGGGACGCGTTTCACGAGAGCCGTATTCGACAGGTTGTGGAACTGCCACAACGAATGGACGGCCGCGTTTTTTGCCGAACTCGATCGGCGAGGAGATCCCGGCCGCTTTGATCGCGCGAAGGCGCCGATCATCATGGATATTCTCAAGCGCCAGCTGCTGTCGCCCCGTTACATCCAGCACAGCGCTCGCGTCCTGTTCGTCGTGGCGCCCGCCAGCGCGGAGGAACGCGCGCAGATTCTCGACGCGGTGTTCGACCTTTCCCGCCAGGACATCGTCGCGCGCGTTCAATCCGGAGCACTCGGGATGACTGCGCTGAGCGCCCACGATTATGTCTACGATATTTTCCAGAACGATGGCCGCTAGGCGAAATTAGGAATTCGGAAGCCGGCCTTCGCGCTTGCCAGGCCGAAGCTCGCTGAATCGCTGGCGAGCGAAGGTTGGGCCTTCGCGTTCAATGGTGGCGTCAGTCAGTCGGACACGCCTCTCTGGTGTCCGCGGCTACTGACGGTCGTAAACCACTTTGATTTTCTCGTCGGTTCCTGTCGCGGTGCCGGATTCGGTGAGCGTCTTACCATCAGGAGAAACGGTATAGACGACCTTGTAGAAGTCTTTGCCGTTCTGTTTGATCGTCATGTTCAACGAACGAAGGCCGGACGTGACCAGCGCCACGGTCCATCCCTCCGACAAGGTCGGGCCGGTGCACGGATAATCCTTTCCATCGAGTTTGCTGTCGCACGTCAGCCCCATATCGACAATCTTGAATGTCAGACCATCAGACCCGGACGGTGCGAGCTCCAGCAGACTCGGCGAACTGGACTTCATGTTGCTGGCCTTCCACTTGCCCGCCAGACCGGGACCGCCGGAGACGCGCTCGAAGACAAACGTATCGTGGATGGTCTCGCCGTTGGGTTTGGTGCCTTTGGAGTCCGTCGTCAGGCTCTTGCCGTCCGGCGAGAGCGTCAGGGTATCGGTCGTCAACACCTTCCCTTTTAATTTCAATGTTCTCTCCCAGCTCGTGGAGCTGAGAGACTTCCAGGCAGCCGTATTGCCAAAGTGATCCGGGTAATCCTTTCCATCCACTTTGAACTTGTAGGACTGGCCAGACGTCGTTTCCTGCATCTCGCCTGACGGCAGCTGTTCATAGACTACGGTGAGCTCGCCAAAATTGCTCCTGGCTGGATTCATCTTCCACTTCCCGGCGTAGGGAGGGTCGGCCGCCGCGATTGCCGTCGCGGCGGCGATGGTGAAGACACCAGCCAGGTAATGAAAACGCATGTCGTGTGCTCCTTTCGTCTTACGCCGGCCGGACACAGGTCCATGCCGACTGACAACTCGAACCTGGATTTCGCGGAAGGAAGGATTTTACACCCGCAGAAAGTAGAGTGACGGAAGCGGTTCCCGCGGTTTCTCGCCACTGACAAGTTGTCGTTCGCCGATGCCGTTTCTGTCTTCCGCCATGGCATGGTTGAGCGTGCCGGTTGCCGCAAGTTCCGCCGGTTCTGGCACTTTCATGCGTTCGCGGCATCAGGCCGGGCTGGCAGTGCGTTTGCTCTGGGGTATGGCATCGCCAGGCCTCGGATCTTCCCGGAGCGGCCAGGTATGGAGGATCACAAAATGAACCGATTGGTGTTCGTGCTCGCCGGCTATCTGGTGCTCGGGGGCACCACCCTGGTGGCTGGTGGACCAGGTGAAGGACACGGAAAACGACACCGTTCCGGCCGCGGACCCGATCTGCAGCGCCAGGTCGACATCGTCTTTTCGAACCGTGACGTCCAGATCATCCGCGAGTACTACGCGCCGCGGTCTCGCCGCCTGCCGCCGGGCCTGCAGAAGAAATACGCGCGCACGGGCTCGCTTCCACCAGGATGGCAGAAGAAGATGGAGCCGCTGCCCGTAGCGCTCGAGCAGCGCCTGGTTGTGTTGCCGTACGGCTATCGACGCGGTGTGATTGACGGTCAGGCCGTGATGTGCGATCCGAGAGGCGTGATCTTCGACGTGGCAGTGATCTTCTGATTCGCCTCTCCCGCCACCTCACGGCGTCCGCACCAGACGCACAATCAGGAGCAGCAGCGCAATCACGGCCGTGCTCAGAAATGTCCAGAAGATGCGGGGCGACACGAACGGCGTCGCCATGCCGGCTCCGCCGGCCCGCTCCGGGCTGGCTGAGATCTCTCGTGCCGGCGCACCCATCACCTGCGGCGCGAGCAGCGACAGATCGTATCGGGGTGGCGGCAAGTCGTCGCGGCCGTACACGAGTCGGAGCTCGTTCTTCTCGGGACGGAAAAAGCGTAGCCGGTAGGACGGGAGCAAGAGCCTTGCCGAGACGACCGGCAGCGGCGCATTGTCGCCTTCGTCGACGGCGAGCAGCAGCTCGGTCTTGTCCACTGTCGGCACTCGCATGGTCAACGCGGGGGCGGACGTCTGTTGATCGGCGTGCCGCCACGTGCTCGCGGCCATCACGTCGAACCACGCGTCGCGACGCCGGCGGTCCGGAGGCCGGAGCACGCCGATATCCACGATTCGCTGAAAAATGCGCGCCGATGTCTGGAGCGCCAGCGCCCCCGCCGGGAGGCCGGGATACGGGAATCGAATCACGTAGACGGAACGATTGACGCCCGGCGTCCTGGCCAGAGACGATGCCTGTTGATCGGTCGCGACGGCGATCGGCACGTCGATCGAAAGAGGCTCGTCGCGGCGTTCGACCAGATATGGAATCTGCCGGTTCGTACGATCGACGATCCGCACGTCCGCAAACCGGGCTGCCGGCCCGCGGCTGCGGCTCAGCACCGCGGCGTCGAGCGGCAGCGCCAGCAGGCCACCTGATGTGTCCGCGATGTCGCGCGTGTGACGGAACTTCGTCGTGTCAATCGCCGCGCCGACCGCGGGAAAGGCCGGCGCGCCACCAGTCGCGTCCGATTCGGCCAGCACGCGCGGCGGCTGCCATGTCGCCTCGCGGAGCAGCGACACGTCGATCGAGTCCCGCATCGCCTCGAGATCGAAACGAGGGGGCGCTGCCGTGAGATCTCCGTACCGGGCCACGATCGTCGCATCCCGCGCCTCGAAATAAATCCAGGGCAGCTCCGCGAATGACGCCGACACACCCTTCAACTCGAGCGGCGGATTGTTGCCGTCCTCGACAACCAGCTCGAGCTCGGCCTCGGCCGGCGGCGTCAGAGGAATGCGCAGCGCTTGTGCGGCCGCGCCGTCGCGGAGCACGCGCATCAGCGTGGCGCGCCCGAGTTGCGCCGGAACCGCTTCCTCGCCGACGAGCCTCGACTCGTTAACGGCCACGGGCCGGAACACATGACCCCCGCCGATATCGAGATCGAGAGCGACGATGGGGAGATGCGCAGCCGGCAGGCGGATGCGATAGCGGCTCCGGCCCGGCTCACTCGGCCGCCGCTCGAAGGCCAGTGCGGCTGCCGGCGGCGGTGGTGGCGCCGGCCCGGTGATGCGCCGGGCAAACACCGCGCGCGGCGGGGCAACGCGCCCGCTGTTCGTGTCGTCGAAGATCACCCGCAGGTAGCGATAGGATCCGCGCCGGAAGGCGAGCGTCGTTTCGCGCAGATGCTCGTCGGGGAGGTCGAACAGCGTCCCTTCCGATGCCAGCATGGTCCAATGCGCACGATCGCCGCTCCCTTCGAGCGTCAGCCGCTTCAGAAAGGGCGCAGGAATACCTTCGACGCGAACGGCGTCACTTGGTTCCGCATGGCCAAGATCGACTTCGAAGCCACTGCTTTTCTTTGTTGCGGCAATCGGCAGCAGCATACCCCGGGTCCACGAAGGTTCGCGCGCGGGCGGGTAGATCAGCAGGTGTGGCACGGGCCGGCCCTGCCCGTCGAACAGGCGAAGATCGGCAAGGCCGTCCAGGGCGACTGTGCGCTCGCCATAGGACGTCACCCGGAACGGCTTTGCAGCCTCGAGCAGCGTTGCATCAATCGCGAGTCGCTGCGGACCCGTGCCTGCTGTCGATATGTTGCGTTCGCGCGTGAAGCGCGGCGAAGGCG